>JAZNMZ010000062.1:0-15407 GCA_045580005.1 Eubacteriales bacterium
TGCGCCCTGCTGTGCATTCGCACAGATGTGATATTGACGGCTTTGAAAAGTAGAAGTACAATAAAGATGAATTTTGTAATAAAAAAGGAGGAGCTATATGTCTAAAGAGATAACTTCATGGGAGACTTGCTTCTGGCTTGCAATGGGAGTTGCCGCGGTTGCACTTGTCATTTCGGCAAAGCTTTTGTGGGGCAAATATAAAAAGGGCAGAAAGCTGACCGTCTTCAACACTATGTTCGCGGCATTTTTTGTTGCCGCAGTAGTCCTGGGCTACCCCCCGAATGCGGTCCTATATGCGCCCCACCAAATTTCCCGGATGGAGATTTTCTTCATTTCATTCCAGAAAGCTGTGCGTGCTTTCGGCGCGGATGAGATGTACGAGGGACTTTTTCAAACAATACATAACGCCCCCGAGGATATTGCATCGGTGTATGTTATCGTGGTGCTTGTCATTCAGTTTGTTGCACCGCTGCTTACATTCAGCTTTATTTTATCGTTTTTCAAAAACCTTATCTCTCACATCCGTTACCGTGTTGCGTGTTTTCAGGACGCGCATATTTTCTCCGAGCTCAACGAAAAATCGGTTGCCCTTGCAAAAAACATTGTAGATGATTATTACAAAACAGAAAAAAACTTTCTTTTAAGACCTTTCAAAAAACCTGTTATAGTTTTTACAGATGTCATTCAAAAAAACGAGGAGGACCACTATGATCTTGTCGAGGACGCAAGAGAGATAGGTGCAATCCTTTTCAAAAAAGACCTTGAGTCTGTTCGTTTCAAACGATTGGTAAATCTGCATAAGCTGGATTTTTATCTGATGGGTGAGGACGAGATCGAAAAAATACGCCATGCAACCAATATAATGCGTGATTATGACATGAAAAATGTTACCCTGTGCGTGTTTACCGACGATGTACGCAGCGAGCTGCTGCTCGCCGCAAAGAGTGTTAAAAAAATGGAAGTTATACGCGTCAACGACATACAGTCGCTTGTTTATCACAATCTCGACCTTTACGGTGGCAGACTGTTTGAAAACGCAAGAAAACACAACGGCGACACTGTGTCTGCGGTGATTGTCGGTCTTGGCAAATACGGGCTTGAGGTATTCAAAGCACTTGCATGGTATTGTCAGATGCCGGGGTATTCGATTAAGATAAATATATTTGACGCTGATAAGAAAGCGGAGGAAAAGCTGCGGGCGCTCTGTCCCGAGCTTATGGAAAAGAGCGGGGATACAACACACGGAGAGGCACATTGTGACATTACCGTTCACGCAGGAGTTGATGTTTCAACAAACGGGTTTGCCGAAAAGCTCGCCGGCATTACCGACGCTACATATATTTTTGTCGCTCTGGGAACAGACGATGTCAATATTTCTGCTGCAACAAAAATAAGAAGTATATACAAGGTTGTCAATCAGAACTATGAGCCTGATATTGAAACAGTTGTATACGACTCGAATGTCAGCCGCTCAATGGGACTTGTATGGGCTGAATTTGGAAAGGAAACTCCAGAAAACCTCTGCGAGGGCGTAAAGAATTTTGCAAATCAGGCATATAATATACACATGATAGGAGATCTTGACAGCTTCTATACCGCAGGCACGGTGATTGATTCTGATCTTGTTAAAAATGACGGTCTTGATGTGCACAAAGGATACAACAGGCATCTTACCGAGGAGGAACAGAAAAGAACTTTCTGGCAGTATGAGTATAATTACCGCTCGTCTATTGCAAAGGCACTGCACGACCGCGCGAGAAGAAAGCTCACAAGGATGGGACTTGTCGAGCTTATCCCGGGCGAGATTAAAAAGTGGGATGAATGGAGCCAAGAGGAAAAGGTGAAAATTGCAGCCGTCGAGCATACACGATGGAATGCATATATGCGCTCTGAGGGGTATTCTTTTAGTGGCTCAAAAAACCATCTTGCAAAGCAACACCATGAGTTGATAAGGACGGACGAGCTTTGCGAGGCTAGCATAAAAACCAATGCGGAAGAGGTAACAGAGGTTGTGAAGCCGCTTCTGCCTGGCGCAAAAAAGAGCACCTCCAACAAAACAGCAAAACAGCAGGTATAACAGTATAAAGGAGATTACTATGTACATTCCAAAACCTATAGACACAAAGAACATAGCTCTCCCGGCTGAGCTTCTGGAGCTTACCGAGGAGATAGCCGAAAATGTCCACGAAAACTGGTCGCAGAGCCGCATAAATGACGGCTGGACCTACGGTGAAAAAAGAGACGATCAGAAAAAGACAACTCCGTGTCTTGTCCCGTACGACGAGCTCACGGAAGAAGAAAAAGAGTACGACCGCAAGACGGCGCTCGAAACTCTCAAGCTGATAATAGCGCTCGGATATACCATTGAAAAGCAGCACTAACCCACCAAACCGGGCACATATGCAGAAAAATATTGACAAATTGCGGTTATGGTTTTATAATAATATATATTGTTGTGAAAGAACAGTCTGACAACAGAAAAGAGGAACCGTAATATGAAAATAGGAACAACAAAGGAACTTAAAAATCACGAATACCGTGTCGGCATAACACCCGACAACGCGGCGGCTTTTATTGCTGACGGTCACAGCGTTTATGTGGAAACAGGCGCAGGCGCAGGTGTCGGATTTACAGATGAAATGTATGCTCAGGCGGGCGCGAAAATACTCGGCACTCCATCAGAGGTTTTTGAAGTGTGCGATATGGTAATCAAGGTAAAGGAGCCCGAGCCCAGCGAGTACGGCTACCTTAGAGAGGGACAGATTCTTTTCACATATCTTCACCTTGCTCCCAACCCCGGTCTTGCAGAGGTGCTTATATCGCGCGGGGTTAAGGCTGTTGCATACGAGACAATAACAGACGAGGAGGGTAATCTCCCCTGTCTTCGCCCGATGAGCCAGATAGCAGGCAGACTCAGTATCCAGGAGGGTGCCAAGTATCTTGAGCGCAGCTTCGGCGGCAGAGGCATTCTGCTCGGCGGCGTTCCCGGAGTTGAGAGAGGTAAAATTGTTATTGTCGGCGGCGGCGTTGCAGGTACTTATGCGGCAAAAGCTGCTGTGGGTATTGACGCTCAGGTAACTCTTCTTGATATCAATCTCAACCGTCTTTCTTACCTTGAGGATGTTTTCGGAGCATCTGTTACAACTCTTTACAGCACAGAGGCAAATATCAGAAAGGCTCTTGGAGAGGCAGATCTTATAATCGGCTCTGTACTTATCCCTGGCGGCAAAGCACCAAAGCTTATTAGAAAAGAGCACCTCGCTCTTATGAAAAAAGGCTCGGTTATCGTTGATATCGCTATCGACCAGGGTGGCTGCTGCGAAACATCTCATGTTACAACACACGACAATCCTGTGTTTATTGAGGACGGTATCGTTCACTATTGCGTAGGAAATATGCCCGGAGCGGTGCCTTATACATCTACCATAGCTCTTTCAAACGCAACATTCAAGTACGCAAAGCTTATGGCAAATCTCGGCTTTGAAAAGGCGGTAAAGAAAGATAAGGGGCTTCTCAACGGCGTGAATATCTATAACCACCTTTGCACAAACAAGAATGTCGCAAAGAGTCTTGGACTTGAGTATACAGACATAAATACAGTTATCTGAAGATAAAAAACACCGCGTGAGCGGTGTTTTTCTTTTGTTACAGTGTGAAATAATATGGATTTTTTTGTAATAGTATGGTATAATACTCACATAAAGCCTTGCGCTGCAAGTCTTTGGGCTGCGCCCTGCTGTGCATTCGCACAGATGTGATATTGACGGCTTCGCAAAATGCCCTTGCGAGCAAGCATTTTTGCTTCATGGTATAATACACACATAAAGCCTTGCGAGCAAGCATTTCGGATTCTGGAGGCGGCGCGTACCGCAGATGATGGTCAACACTCTTGAACGACAAAGGAGAGCAAAATGAAAAAAAGACTTGCGATAACAGGTGGAGGAGTTATTTCTACCCACTATAAAGACGCGCTTTGCAAAAGTGCAGGCTTTTTGCCTGTCGCTCTCTGCGACAAAAATGCCCTGTGCGCAGGCAGAGAACTCTTTTACGATTTGCCTTTTTACACAGACATCGACGAGCTTTTTGACAAAGAAAAGCCCGATACTGTGCTCATTTCAACTCCCCCTGCGACGCACTTTGACTTGGCGCAGACGGCGCTTGAGCGTGGAATTGATGTTATCACCGAAAAGCCGATGTGCAAAAATTACGGTGAGATAGAAACGCTTTATGCGCTTGCCGAGAAAATCGGCAGGAGCGTTACTTGCATATATCATTGGCGGTATGCTGATGAGGTGCTGTTTCTTGCGGATTATATCGCAAAAAACCGTCTGAAGATCTCAAAGGTTAAAACAGTTATAAAAGACGACTATTGCGACGAAAACCGACATATACTTCCGTCAAGACAGGGACTTCTCGGCGCGTGGTATGACAGCGGTATCAATGTGCTCAGCTATATTGATAGGTTACTCCCTCTTGATGGGGCATATCTTGTGTCATCACAGAACGAGCTTGACGAAAAAATCGGACAGCCGGTCTATTCTCACAAAGTTTTTAAGTGCGGTGGCACAGAGCTGGATATAAAAATCGACTGGCGCGAGGACACAAAGGATATGAGCTCGGCTATCACGACAGACAGGGGAGTGCTCGAGGTGTCACACACGGAGCAGGCGGTAAGGCTTGACCGAGAGCTTATTTTTTCTTCTCCTGTTGCCGACAGGCTCACAAGCCACTATATAAATCTGTTTTCGTCGGAAAGCTTTGGAGACGACAACAGAAAAATCACCGAAAGACTCCACAGACTTCTGTTTTGGGGGGAAGAAAAATGAACCGAAAGAATATGAACAAAATGCGTATACTTGTCACCGAGAGTATATTGCTTTTTCTGACAATAGTTATATTTTTGTTTTTGTACAGTGGCGGCTGGACAGAGATTCTGGGTGTTGTAATAGGTATTCTTGTTACTCAGATACTTACAAACGGCGTACTGTTTTACCGCTATTACCGCGAGGACAAAAACAAGCTTTCTGACGACGGATTCCGATATGACGACAGCTATATTCATAAGGTCGTTTTTGGGGATAAGAGCGTTGATATCTGGTATGATGCCTGCGTGAATTCCGCTTCGGCAAAATATACAGTTAATGACAGTAAGGAATTTACATATAAGCTGCCGACGCTTGTTGAAACAAACTACTTAAAGCTGCTCGGCGCACACTCTATGAGCTTCAAGGAGAACCGCGTTATGGTGCGGCTTGACGACTATGAGTATGACAGAGAAGAAAATTTGGTTACCCTTTATACCTCAAGAACAATGTTTTTTAACGACCTTGTTACAAACAGGGTGGTCGATTACAAGATTGACGGGGATGTGTCGCTGCGCGATATTTATGAGAGCGCGCGGTTTCTTACGCCGCTGGGTGAGAGCAGCTTTTCAAACCATATTGGTCTTAATGCAATGGTATTCCTCGGCGACAAGCTTCTTTTGACACTTCGGGGAGCCACCGGCACAATATCAAAGAATATGTTTACCTCAACTGTTGCAATCGGCCTTTTTGAGGACGCACTTTCTGCGAGTGTTGACGGAAAGAAAGAGCTTTTTTCATACGGTATTACCTCAGAGGTGGTCGTGGAAAGGACCTGCAAGCTGCTGAATATCACCGAGGAATATGCACACAGCCTTATGGATGAGGGCAAGATGAGGGTGCACTTTTTAGGCTTTGGCAGACTTATATATATGGGCGGAAAACCTCAGTTTTACTATGCCGTAACAATCGACGAGGGCAGTGTTGTTGTGGATGACTCGGGTCTTGCCGATCACAACCAGATTGACTACAACGAAACTATCGTGTCGGTTGCAAAAATGGAGCTTGCACACCCCGACCGCTTCTGTCTGAAGCTCACGACAGACGATGGCAGAACAATAAAGCGAGAGGCAGAGAGCTCTTTCTTTGTAAACTACTGGCACCTTGTCAGCCAGGACAAAATTGACGGAATTCCCGACTGGATATATGACGGAGCAAAAGGAACGACCGGCTGATTTTGAAAAAACAAAGATGAAGAACCTGTATCTAAAACGGAAGAAGCCGCAAAGACTTAAAATAAGAACGAAAATATTCTGTGTTTACAGAATGTTTTCGTTTTATTTTTGCGAAAAACCAAAAGTTATGCTGTTATATGCTATGAAAGACAAAAAGAGGTGATACTTTGACAGGAAGGCTTATAGAAATAACAGACACAGACAAAGAAAGAATAAAAATAAATATGCTCTTCACTTTCAGCTGTTTTGGAAGTGATTATATTGTGTTTTCCGACCCGTATCGCGAAGATGGCGATTTGTGCTGCAGAGCGGTAGAGTGGGGCGTGTGGCGCGGAGCGTATCTTACAGACGAATATATTGATTCCGAGGCTCTTTCGGTATGCAATATGATTCTTGAAAGGTACAGTATGAGCCCCGACGCAAAAATGCTCTGCGGAGAACACTACTCCGTAAGACGGACGATGGGGGCAGACGGCAAGCGCGTACTGCGTACAGCAAGGAAAAAGCGACTGCCAATACTTTCGGGAGTCTTTCTTTGTCTTCCTCTTCTTGTAAAGGCGGCGGTGGCAGCGATTCTTGCCCTTGCATACACAAGGTTGTATATAAACTCATCAATGTCGTGGGCGACAACAGTGTTCCCTGATATGCTAAGAGCAGACCTTATAACGCTCTTATATGTGATTGAACTTGTGGGGGCGGCAGCGCTTTTTGCAGGAAAGAAGGACAGGACGCTCTGGATGCTATATCTGAACGCCTTGATTCCGCTGAATGTTGTTACAATGCTCGGTGCGATGAAAGTAAGCTCTTTTCTCAGATATATTGTGATTGCGGTTATGCTGACGGCGGCTGTAACGGTGGTCGCTAAAAGACTGCGTACACGCAAAAAAGCAGGATGGAAAGACATCCGCAGGGCGGCAATGACGCTGTATCCGGCGCTTCTTGTGTGTATATGCGTAAGTGTGCTTTCGGTGTATTGCTTCGGAGTATCGGGATATACCCACAAAAGCTCGGTGCTGCCATCCCGGGAGTATTCCGAGGGGGACAAGGCTTATATATCAGCCTGCGAAAAACTTGACGAGTCGGTGTGGCAGGAACTCACTGTGCAGGAAAGGCTTGATGTGCTCCAGACAATCAGCAATTACGAATGCTATGTAAATCTCGGCTGTGAGCCTGCGTCGGTGCGGGCAGGATACCCTGACAGGGTATCTGTTCTCGGAGAGCACAACAGCATAACAGATACAATATTTATAAACATTGAGCACCTCGAGGACGGTCCTGTGTACGATGTGCTCGACACTCTCCTGCACGAAACGCGCCATGCGTGGCAGAATGCTGTGATTGAGATGTATACAAGGGTCGAGGGACGGCTGAGCGAGCAGGATATGCAGCTTGAGCTTTTCAGACAGGCAAAACAATTTTTGTTAAATAATGACGATTACACCAGCGGCTCTGACGATTTCGATGCTTATTTCGGGCAGCCGATGGAGGAGGACAGCCGCAGATGGGCCGAGCAAAGACTTTTGCTCGAATACCATTGCTACATATACCCCGATAGCAGCTGCCGGCAAAACAACCACAGTCATTTTCGAGAATGACATATAACTCAAAAGGAGGAAAGACAATGCCAATCGTATAGAATACGGATTTTGCCGATCGAACGGCATGTCGGAAAAAGTCAAAAATTATATTGACTCAGTTGTCGAAATATGGTAAAATGAAATAACAATTATTTTACGGGACGGTGGGTCAATGGTGAGCATTTCCAAGGAAGCTTTTGATATAATAATGGCGGAGATTCTTGATGAGGAAAATCCTCGGTTTGATGCGCTTTGCCATGTGACCAAAGAAGTGGCAATGCCGAAAATAACCCAAATGTGCAAAACCGACAAGTATCTTCGGGGCACCGGCTGCGAGGATGACATTATGCAGGAAGTGCAGATAAGGATCATAAAGAAAGTAATGTATTCCTTTGTAAAAGGAAAGGAATTCGATGCAGATGGCCAAAAGTATGATAAAGGTCCTGTCGGACTGCAGAAATGGATAAATAGACTCGCAACAAATCTGGCGTTGGAGTATATTGTAAGAATGAAAAGGACCCTCGCGAAAAACAGAGGCTTTGCCGAGGGTGAGATGGAAAATCTTCCCGGTGGAGACGGCGACTATTCTCGATATGAGGACGATATGACCGTCGAAGCTCTCTCGAGAGCGTTTGAGATTGTGCTTGATTCGGATGTGCAGGTGTATAAGGTTCTCACCTGGCTTGCACATGGCTTGTTTATGATAAGCGATGAAGTGAAGAGAATTGAGGCAAAAGACCTGATTATTCAGACTTTTGAAGAAAAAAGTCTTTATGAAATGCGAGATATGCTGTTTGCAGGAGCAAACAAAATCGCTTGGCTTAAAATAACACAGGAGCACAAAGCCAAAATAAACAGTGCGCTTGACGCGCCTTATGACAGTTCCAGAACATACGGTCAGGTTACATACAAGGATTTTTTTATGAAAAAAGGCGGAAAGGGAACGATCAGTGATTGGGTAAACAGAATGAACAGTATTGTAAAGAGGGTGATGGCAAATGAAACATTTAACAGTTGAACAGATTATAGATTTTGTCTCATTCGAAACTCTTGACAACAACACATTACAAATAGCTTCGCAGGTAACGGCTCACATAAACTGCTGTGACGAATGTATGGAAAAAGTGAGAGCTTTTCAGACAGTATACGACCGTCTGAAGGAACGCGGAGTGGAAAAATATTTTGAAGCCGAAGCCGAGAAATACGGCAGCATGGAATTTAATGACAAAACAGAGGAATTGGACGGCTTTGAAAAAGAATAGCTTTGGTATTTAGAATTTGAAAGGAGAACTATTATGGAAGACGAAAAGAGATTGCAGGAGGCGAAGGCTGTTTTTGACACCATATGCGGTGCTTTTGACAAGCTTGAGCTTTTTTATGAAAAGGATGAATCGGACCTTACCATTACCTGTGGCGTAAAGGGAGAAGACCTCCCTGTGAAAATTACTTTCAAGGTAAGTCCGGAAAAGAAGTGCCTTTACATCATTTCTTTCATGCCTCTGACTGTACCGGAGGACAAAAGACTTGATGTTGCAGTGGCTGTGAGTCATATAAACAATTTGCTTGTCAACGGCTGCTTTGACTATAACATCAAGACGGGAGATGTGCATTTCCGTATGAATGCAAGCTATCTCGACAGCACTCTCAGCGAGGACATTTTCAGGTACATGATATTATGCGCTGTAACAACTGTAGACGAATATAACGACAAACTGCTGATGCTCTCAAAGGGACTTTTATCTCTTGAGCAGTTTATCAAATCGGCAGATGAATGATGCGGAGGTAAGGATATATGGCAGATGAAAAGAAAATAGCACAGGCAAAGACTGTGTATGACACTCTGTGCCGTGCTTTGGAGAACAAGGGATGGCATTACGAAAAGGAAGAAGAAAAGTTTGTCGTTCATTTCGGCGTTAACGGTGATGATATTCCCATGAAGATGTTCATGCTTGTCGATGTTGACAGACAGCTCATAAGACTTTTATCACCGCTTCCGTTTAATTTTGCAGAGGATAAGCGTATCGACGGAGCTCTTGCAGTGTGCGCGGCAAGCTATGGTCTTACAAACGGCAGTTTTGACTACGATATTTCCGACGGCTCGGTGACATTCAGAATGGTACAGCCGTTTGACGGCTGCATTATCGGAGAAGCTTTGTTTGACTACATGATTTCTCTTTCGTGCAGTATTGTTGATAAGTACAACGATACATTTCTTGCAATAAACAAGGGCCTTGTCAGCGTAACAGATTTTATCTCAAAAGAATAAAACCAGATGACGCCGACAACAGGCTACCTTTGCAACCTATTATTTTATTAAGGCAGGTTTTTAAATGAAGCTTATAAAAACACTTGCAGTTATAGCCCTTGTGGCTGTTCTGCTGATAGTGCTTATTTCTTACGCTTTCCCCGAAAAGAGAATTGTCGGCGAATGGGTAAGAAAAAATTCGGTACTTGGTATCGAAACAGAGTCTGTTTACCGCTTTAATGCCGACGGCACGGGTACGATGCCTGTTGCATTTGGTATAGATGTACCGATGACATACACGATTGACGAGGAAAAACTGGTAATGACAGTGTCAGCCCCGAATCTTGCAGCAAACATTCTTGAGCTCGGCGGAATCGGGTCGGAGTATACGGCTGAGTATACATATAAGTTCAGAGGCAGCACGATAACACTGACTGATGCGGGTATGTCATTTACTATGACCAGGCGCAGGGCACAGCCGGAACAGCAAAAATAAAATTACAGGACATTTGGTTCGGCTATTTATGAGGCGACCGGGTGCAGCTATGCTCCGGTCGCCTCAAAGGTATAAAATAAGGAGGACTTATGACATATATTGAGTTTTTTGACAGGGCGGCTACAGAGAACATCTGCGCCTGCCTTGCAAATGTGCCAGACAGGGTTGTGATGATAGGCGACAAGAAGAAGCTTCTTGACCAGCACGCAGAGCGCTACAAGGGCATTCTCAGCGACCGCGGATACCCGGATGTCGAGTTTGTCTGCAAATCAATAAACAAAAATGACATCGACAATATTGTCGAGGCCCTCACAAAGATTATAGATGAGTACGGCGATTGTGTGTTTGATCTGACAGGCGGCGAGGATTTGTACCTTGTAGCAACAGGTATTATCAAAGAGCGCTTTAAGGACAAGAACATACAGATGCATAGATTCAATATCCGCAACAACACCATAGTTGATTGTGACAACGACGGCAGGACAATAATACAGGATGCGCTGCCTGAGCTCACAATCGAGGAGAATATCCGTGTGTACGGCGGTGATGTTGCCTATGACGACCAAAAGCCGGGCACCACATACAGATGGGATATGAGCGATGATTTCAGGCGAGATATCGAGTTTATGTGGAATACCTGTAAAAAAGATGTACGCAAGTGGAACACCCAGATAGGTATACTGAGTGCGGCAGAGCTGTGCAGACAGAACGAGGATGATCCGCTTAAAACTGTTGCAAGCATTTCTCAAATGAACAGTTATCTTGAAGAATTCGGCTCAAGTTTCAATCTTTTTAAAGATATTGTCGAAAGACTCAAGGTTCTGTATCTTATTACAGATTATAAGCAAGAGGAAGACACCTTTGAGATACAGTACAAGAACGAGCAGGTAAAACGCTGTCTTACCAAAGCCGGAATGGCTCTTGAAATGAAAATATTCTCTGTTGCAAGAGATGTGTGTGACACAAATGGTAACAGGGTGTACAACGATGTCATGAACGGCGTTTGCATTGACTGGGATGGTAAAATACATATTGAGCGTGAAGCATATGACACGGAAAACGAGATTGATGTAGTTATGATGAAAGGACTTGTGCCGGTATTTGTTTCGTGCAAGAACGGCTATGTTGAAATCGACGAGCTATACAAGCTTAATTCTGTGTCCGAAAAATTCGGAAATCAGTACGCGAAAAAGGTGCTTGTTGCAACCGCACTTAACCTCGAAACCGATTTTGGACAGACATTTCGGAAAAGAGCGGAGGCTATGGACATAAAGCTTGTATGCGGCATTCAGGATATGGATGAGCAGGAGCTTGAAAATGCCGTAAGGAATTTTCATATCGTCTGAACAATAATAATACGGCGACATCTTGGGGCGGCGTTTTGTGACGCCGTTTTTTCCTATATGGCACAATATGATATGCAAATAAACACTTGACAATCATATAAAAAGTTGATAGAATATATATGTTATATTTATATATTCTATATAAGTAAGAATATGCAAATATATATAACTTGTTTTTTGGAGGAAATGACAATGAAAAAATTTTTATCAGCAGTTTTGGCGCTTATGATGCTTGTTACTCTTTGCGCTGTATTCACATCATGCTCACAGAACGCTACATACACAGTTGGCATCTGCCAGCTTATGGTTCACGATTCTCTTGACCAGGCAACACAGGGCTTTGTTGACGCTCTGACAGAAAAGGTAGAAGAAGCAGGCCAGACTGTTGCTTTCGACAAGCAGGTAGCAGGTGAGGCTAATCTTTGCACAACTGTTATCAACACATTCACTGCAAAGGAAGTTGACCTTATCATGGCAAACGCTACTCCTGCGCTTTTGGCAGCTGCAAATGCCACATCAACTATCCCTGTTCTCGGCACATCCGTAACAGACTATGCAGATACCTTTGCAGGCAACATTCCTGCAAATGTAACAGGAACATCCGATGCCGTTCCCTTTGATGAGCAGGCTTCTATGATGATCGACACACTCGGCCTTGTTGAGGGCGATGTTGTTGGTGTTATCTACTGCACAAACGAATCAAACTCTCTTATCCAGTATAACGCTGTAAAAGAGCTTTTTGAAGCAGAGGGTATCGTTGTTGAAGCGTACACATTCTCCGAAACAACAGAACTCCAGGCTCTTGTTAACTCTGCAGTTGCTAACTGCAAGGCAATTTATGTTCCTTCTGACAACACTGTTGCACAGAACGACACAATCGTAGGAACAATCTGCACAGAAAACAACATCCCCGTATTCACAAGCTACGGCGGAACTATCTGCTACGCAAGCCTTGCAATCGACTATTACGAGCTCGGCAGAGAAACAGGTCTTATGGCTGCAGAAATTCTTCTCGGCGGAAAGACTCCCTCCGATATTGAAATCAAGACTCTCACACCTACTGTTGTATATAACGCAGAGCTTTGCAGCATGCTCGGCATTACAGTTCCCGAAAACTAAAATCTGAGGTAAACAATGGCATTTATTAACGCACTGCCCGGAGCGATTGCAGAAGGGCTTATCTGGGGACTTATGGCGATAGGTGTCTATATCTCCTTTAAAATACTTGATATTGCTGACCTTACGGTTGACGGCTCTATTTGTACAGGCGGATGCGTTTGCGCGGTTTTGCTTGCAAACGGAATTCCTGCGTGGATCAGTGTGCTTGCGGCATTTATCGCAGGCGCGCTTGCAGGCTGTCTGACAGGTGTTTTTCATACAGCTTTCGGAATCCCCGCAATTCTTTCGGGTATTCTTTCTCAGCTTATGCTTTATTCTGTCAATCTTTCGATACTCGGCGGCCGCTCTATGCTTGCGGTTGACCCGCGTATGAACAAGCTGCTGCTCAACATGAGCGACAGACCTCTCGCTATAATCGTTGCGATTGCAATAATCGTTCTTACAATCCTGTGTCTTTTTCTGTTCTTCTACACAGAAATCGGACTTACGCTCAAATCAACAGGCGACAACCCTGATATGAGCAGAGCTCAGGGTGTTAATGTAAAGCTGAATAAGCTTATCGGACTTGCAATTTCCAACGGAATAGTTGCTATGGCGGGTGCTCTTTATGCACAGTATAAAGGCTCTACCAACATAAACGACGGCAGAGGCGCGATTGTTATCGGTCTTGCGGCAATATTTATCGGACTTTCGGTATCACTCAAGATAAAGCCCAACTTTGTTGTCAGCCTTATCGGAGTTACCTGCGGCAGCGTGGTCTACTACATCGTCTATAACTTCGTAATGCTGCTCGGACTCAAGACCGATTATCTCAAGATGCTTTCGGCAATTATTGTGGCGATTTTCCTTGCCGTACCTTATATAAAATCTGAGTATTTCAGCAAGCAAAAGCCGATGATAATGCCCGAACCCCGGGGAGGTGACATCGATGCTTGAAATCAAGAATCTGCAAAAAACATTCAACCCCGGAACAATAAACGCAAAGTCAGCTCTGACAGGCGTAAATCTCACACTCAAGGACGGCGATTTTGTCACCGTCATAGGCGGTAACGGTGCAGGCAAGTCAACACTTCTCAACGCCGTTGCAGGCGTGTGGAAGCCTGATTACGGCACAATTGAGATTGACGGCGTTGATGTGACAAATATGCCCGAGCACAAAAGGGCAAAATTTTTGGGCAGAGTATTTCAGGACCCCATGAAGGGTACGGCCCCCGATATGGAAATTGCCGAAAACCTTTCTATCGCAGCCCGTCGCGGCACAAAGCGCAAGCTCGTCTGGGGTATCAGACGCGCCGAGCGCGAAAAGTACAAGGAGCTGCTGGCGACACTTGAACTCGGACTAGAGTCAAGACTCTCCTGCAAGGTGGGACTTCTCTCAGGCGGTCAGCGTCAGGCTGTAACGCTTCTTATGGCGTCGCTCAATAAGCCCAAGCTTTTGCTTCTCGACGAGCACACAGCTGCTCTCGACCCCAAGACCGCGGCAAAGGTGCTTGAGATTACCGACAGGATCGTAGAGTCAAACAAGCTCACAACAATGATGGTAACTCACAACATGAAAGACGCAATCGCTCACGGCAACAGACTTATTATGATGCACGAGGGCAACATAATCGTCGATGTCGAGGGCGAGGAAAAGAAGAAACTCACAGTGGAAATTCTTATGGGACTTTTCACAAAGGCGAGCGGCAAAGAGTTCGCCAACGACAGAGCAATTCTTCACTGATTGTATATCGTTTTTGCTATAAAAAATAAAAGACGGTACTTTTCAAGTATCGTCTTTTATGCTCTGTATTTCAGTTCTTTCGGGTTGGCTTTACATTAACATCGGGTTTGATTTCTCCCTCAATTTTTCCGTGCTTCTGCTCGAAACCGGCTATACTTTCTCTTATCAGAACAAGTATATGGCTGTTGACAGAGCGACCCTCGTAGTCGGCTACAAATCCGAGCTTTTCAAGCATTTCTTTTTCTATTCTGATTGATACACTTTTTACTGCCATAAAAAATTCTCCTCATTTAGATATATTATATGTTGATTTTATATCTAAGACATGGTATAATGTTCCTGTTGGATATACTGTATATCCAAAAAATTAAAAGAGAGGTACCAAAATGAGAGTAGCCGTTATCGGTTCAAGGAATATTACAAATTTTGACCTGTCAAAATTCCTGCCCGAGAGTACGACCGAAATCGTATCGGGCGGAGCGCGCGGTGTGGATACGCTTGCAAGAAAATATGCAAAAGATAACGGTCTTAAGCTCACGGAATTTTTGCCCGAGTATGACAAATACGGCAAGAGCGCGCCTCTCAGACGCAATATATCAATTATCGAAAACTCAGATATGGTACTTGCTTTCTGGGACGGAAAATCGCGCGGTACAAGGTTTGTTATTGATAATTGCAACAAAAGGGGAGTACCTGTTAAAATATTCCTTTTGGAAGAATAAGAAGCACCGTACAGACGGTGCTTTTTGTTTTGTGCGGTTGATTTAATTGTCGGCTTGTGGTATAATACACACATAAAGCCTTGCGCTGCAAGTCTTTGGGCTGCGCCCTGCTGTGCATTCGCACAGATGTGATATTGACGGC
>JAZNMZ010000063.1:0-61369 GCA_045580005.1 Eubacteriales bacterium
TCTGATTCTTTCATAACAGTATTTGTCATCTCAAGACTTGGAACATCAATCCAGTCGATAATTCCCTCGGGAGCACCTGCCGCAACTGCTGCCTCAAGCACGAGCTTTGCAGCCTCAATTGTACAGCCCTTTGCTCTGGGGTGAGGAGAGATGATAATAGCGTTTCTCGTCTTAAGGGCCAAAAGGCACTTGAAAATCGCTGTAGATGTCGGGTTTGTGGTAGGAATTACTGCTGCGATCACGCCGATAGGCTCTGCGATTTTCTTTATACCAAAAGCCTTATCTTCTTCGATAACACCGCAGGTTTTTGTGTTTTTGTAAGCATTGTAGATGTACTCTGCAGCGTAGTTGTTCTTGATAACCTTGTCCTCGACAACACCCATTCCTGTCTCTGCTACCGCCATTTTTGCAAGAGGAATTCTTGCCTTGTTGGCTGCCGACGCTGCAGCAAGGAATATCTTGTCAACCTGTTCCTGTGTATAGGTTGCAAAAATCTGCTGAGCCTTTCTAGTGCGGGCAATCGCCTCCTCAAGCTTTGCAACGCTGTCTACAATCTCGTAAGTTTTCTTTTCCATTTTAGTTCCTCCAAATGTGAGTGCAAATATATATTTAGAACTGCATTACCTATTCTCCAAGTTCGTTAATATTTTAACATACTATCTTCCCCTTGTAAATTCTTAATTTGTTCAAGCAGCGTTATCATTTTTGATAACACTTGTCAGAAATCAAAAAAGACCGGCTGTCTGTCGGTCTTTTTGATGTTTAAAGATGCTTTCTTTTTGATTCGGCAAGCTCGTCTATAAACCTGCGGTCAAGCTCGGTAAGCTTATAGCCGTTTTTGTAGATGAGGATATCCCGATATATCTTTTTGTTTTCGGCACACTTTTTCTGAACAAGATTATAACGATCGAGTAGATTTTTCGGCACTGGCGACACCCACATAAAGGTGTCTGGATTCTTTGACAAAAGGTCGAACTGGCTCGCCCTTTCAAAAATAAATATACGGCGCTCTATATTGTCGGGCAGCTCCTCTTTCACGACCTTTGCAACCGGCATCGACGGTACATACGGGTCGGCATGGGCAATCTCGATATAGTGCATGAGGTCGGAAAATGTAATTTTTTCTTTTTTTGCAAGAGGACTCTCTGCGCTCATAATAAGAACATACGAAAACTCTGTGAGCATTTCATAGCTCAGCCCCTTTTCCTCAAGCATTGCCTTGAAGTAGCTGTCGTAGTTCTGTGCATATCTTATGATACCGAGCTTGTAGTCGTGATTTAGAATATTATTTATCGTTCTTTGTGAGTTAGTTTCCTTATAGAATATTTCGGCAGGGTCATCTGTGAGCGATTTTGAAAACTCAGCAAAGGCTTCCGAAATATAGCAAGCGCGCGGCACCGATATAGAGAACCTCTGCTTGCTCTGCGTGCCCTCCTTATAAAATTTTTCGACCTGCTCTATCTGCCCGAGTATACTCTTGGCATAGCCGATAAACTCTTCACCTTCGGGAGTAAGGCTCATACCCTTTGCAGTGCGCTCAAATATAGTTATGCCAATATCAGCCTCAAGCTCTTTTATAGAGCGGCTTATGTTGGGTATTGCAATAAGCAGCGTTTCGGACGCCTTGCTCAGCGAGCCGGCGCGCGCTACCTCGACTGCATATTTCATATGTAATATATTCATAAAGTCAGCTCCTTAGACTGTTGTGCCTGTACAAAAATTATATTTCCACATATTCACACTGATATACGCTCTTCTCTGCTGTGCCGTTACAGTATATATCCTCATAAGATTTGTGGATATGTCCGTGGATGTGCCACTGAACAGCGTTTTTGCAGATATAGTATGTGATACCAATAAGACCTGCTCGCACGAGATTATCCTCATCCGGCGAAAAAACTCTGTCGTGAGAAATAACAACATCAGCGCCCTGCTCCATACTGCAAGCAAGCTCTAAGCTCTCACGCTGAGTAAACGACGGAAAGTCCTCGTCCTTATATCTGAAGCTACCCTCAATACCTGCAATCCTCACGCCCTTGTATGTATATACACTGCCCGAGATGTTCTCAATACCATAGCTTTCATATACATCAAAGCTGTCGTGGTTGCCCCTGACGGCAATGATTTTTTCTTTAGGCACAATGCCGAGTATCACTTCAACCTCGGCAGAAGTAATGTCACCGAGCAAAACACATAAGTCGTATTCGATCACCCTTTTCATAAAAGCCTCAAACCCTTTGCCGTATGCAAGTATCCCGTGAGTGTCGGAGATTATAACAAGTCTGAGTCCAAGCGGTCTTTTTTCAACACCTACCGCACTTCCTTTCAAAGTCTTTTCAAGCTCTCTATACTCCTGTATCTCAAAAGGAGAGAACTTTTTCGCTTTTTTCAAAAACCTTCCGATATCAGTGCCCGAATCCTCTTTCGAAAATCTTTGATTTATAATATCTATAAGAATTTTAAGCATAAAGCTCCTCCTTATCTTTGATACAATTATAGCACAAAAAAGTGCTTATATCAAGCGTGAGCAGCAAAAAAAGACACATCATAAATTCGATGCGTCTTTATTTTTTCGGATATGCTTTTTTCGTGCTTGTAATACCGACAATATAGTCGATAGAGGTGTCGTAGTATCGGGCAAGCGAGATGAGGATTTCTATCGGCACCTGCCGCTGTCCGTTTTCGTACTGAGAGTAGGTATTCTGCTTTATATGAAGATAGCGCGCAAGTTCTGCCTGAGTCACATCTGAATCCTCGCGTAAATCCCTCAGCCGCATATACCTCACTCCCCCTGTACTAAACTTTATGTTTATTATACATAATCTCACTCTGAGATATTGACAAATATCTCATTTTGTGATATTATTAAGCAAAGTCTGTTTATAATGTACTTTAAAAAAACAAAAAAATTAGGAGGTATCTCATGAAGAAAAGAATTTTTGTACTGTTAATAACAGTAATTATGTTGCTAAGTGCGGTTCCAATTATATCGTTGCCTGTTAGTGCTTCCGCAACTTATGATGCAAACGCAGCGCTTTCATATGCAGCGAATCATTGGAATGATGGCGTTGGCTTATGTGCAGAATTTGTATCAAACTGTATAAAGGCTGGTGGCTGTAGTGCTTGGTCAGCGGGTGCCACAACTTTAATGAAATTGTTAAAACAAACAAATATGGGAACTGTATATGATATTACATCTTCATTCTCAAATGGATATGTGAAAATGTCTGACTGTGAACAATTCCTTTCACCCGGAGATGCCGTTTTTTATCACTGCAATTATTGTGAGGATGGACTTGCATACAATGTTCATGTTGTTCTTTGTAACGGTATGGATAGTAGTGGATATATGAAGGCATACTCACACAATAGTGCTAATGGGGGTATCAATAAATATTCATATAAAAATTGTGGATATTGCCACAGTCCAATTGATGCAATTTATGTATATCACTTTTCAGGCACGGGCGGAACTCCCACTCCCACTCCAACCCCCAATTATCACGAATGTAGCAATTGTGTTGAAGTGAGCAAAGGAGCTTCTGTTACAAATGTTTCCTCTGTATTGAATGTGAGAAGCGGACCGGGTACTTCTTATGAAAAAATATTTGAATTAACAAATGGCACAGGATTAGTGATTTCGGTAGAATGTAATGGGTGGTACTTTGTTACAGATGCCGGCGGCAGTTCTGGTTGGGTATCCTCTGATTATGTAGAAATAAATAGCCAGGAAACACACTCACACAATTATACAGATTGGAATTACGAAATTGCACCTCCTCACAGGGAATATATGAGTTGTTCCTGCGGCGCATATCAGTATACAGGTGAAAATTATTTTGACGAAGCACACTATGTCAGTTACTATGCAGTTCATCCTCACTACGAAGTAAAGGTTTGCAATGTTTGCGGCTGGGATCATGTTGAAGCAACTGGTGGAACACGCTATGTGGATAGTTGTACAACTTGTAATCCACCCATGGCGGATATTCCTACATTAAATAGTGTTACGGTTTCCGGACAATCTGTATCGGTAAATTGGTCTGCGTCTAAAAATGCAAAGAGTTATGATGTTTATTTATTAGCTTCTCCTTGGGGATGGGGAGATATTAAATATTCCAAAACAGGTTTGACGTCTACTTCGTATACTTTTACTGGAGTTGCTTTTGGTTATTATAAAGCTTTTGTTATTGCAAGACCCCAGAGCGACAATCAAAAACAAAGTAATTGGATTAATTTTACAATCACATCTGAGATTCCTAAACCTGCACTAAAGAATATGAAAACTTCTTATTTTACAGATGAGGATGTTTGTTTCACTTGGAATCCTACGCAAAACACTACTCATTATAACATTTATATCGACAAGTATGATGGAAATTCATACAAAAGATTAGAGAACATTCATTACGCTGAAAATGGACTTGTTAGAAAATTTGATGAGGGAGAGTATAGAGTTTGTCTCCAATCAACAAATTCAAATGGATATATGCCGGATGGTTCAACTTGGCTTTATACAGATGGAGATTTTGTATATTTTTCGATAGATGTCCCTACTTACACAGTGAAATTTGATGGGAACGGAGGAATCGGCGCTCCTGATAACCTTACAAAATCACATAATATCGACCTCACTATCAGCACAGCAAAGCCTACGCTTGCCGGATATACTTTCAAGCATTGGCAGGGAGACGACGGAATTGTTTACAACCCAGGAGACACATTTTCAGGGAACTACGACCTTTGTTTAACAGCCCATTACTCACAAAATGTTCCCGAGCGTCCTACAATATATCTTGAAAAAAATGAATTTTTTGAGAATGAAACAATTACTGTTACTTGGAATTCTTGTAATTTTGCCACAGAATATGATTTTGTTGTCTTAGATGCAGACGGAAATTATGAATATACTCGCTGGGGTTTGGCAGAAAACACAAGAAGCCACAGTTTTACACTAAAAGCCGGTGTATACACTATCCAAGTTGCCGCTGTAAATAAAGAGTTACAAAACGCAGGAGGCTCCAACTATTATTGGTACAGTCTTCCAATAAGTATTATCGTTTTAGAGAGTCCCATAATTGAGGGCGCCCCCACAATCACTGTAGAAACAACCGAAGCAAAAGCCGGAGAAACTTTTGATGTCACACTGACAATAGAAGAAAATACAGGTATTGCCGGCATGGTTCTCAAGATGCAGTACAGCGATGCTTTGACGCTGACTAACATTTCAACTGGAGATGCTCTCTCGGGACTCACCTTTACAGCTCCTGGAAAGCTTTCATCAAAAATATTAAATCTCACTTTTGACGGTCAGGATGCTGACAAAACTAACGGAACATTTCTTGTATTCACATTTACTGTAAACGAAAATGCCGAGGCGGGAGATTATCCGATTACTGTCACTTATAACAAGGGAGATGTTTACGACGACAATCTAGAAGACATATCTCTTAATATTTTCAACGGCGGTGTTACAATTCCCGCTTATACCCCAGGAGATGTAAATGATGATGGCACAATAAATACAAAAGACCTGACACTTATACGCCGTCACATTGCAGGCGGTTATAGCATTTCTCTTGAGGAAGCTGCTGCCAATGTAAACGCCGACGGAACTATCAATACGAAAGACCTGACTCTTATACGAAGATATATTGCCGGCGGTTATAGTGTTGAATTAAAGTGATTTTAAATTATACGAAAGGAAAAAGTATGAAAAAAACACTATCAGTCATAATTTTTGTTTGTATTATAATAATTTCTCTCGCCCTTTTGGTTTGTGCCCAGGGAATAACACTTTCCGTCGGAAATATTCAGGCTTCAAGCGGTGAAAGTGTAACAGTACCTGTTTCTATTTCAGGAAACACAGGTATCGCCGGAGCTGTTCTTTCGGTAACATACGATTCAAGCCTTACACTGACAAATGTTACTTCAGGCGAAGCATTCAGTTCCCTGACCTTTACAAAACCCGGTAACCTGGGCGCCAATCCGATAAACCTTACCTACGACGGGCAGGACGCCGATACAAGCAATGGCATAATTGCGTATCTCACATTCTCTATGCCTGAGAATGCTTCGGGAAATTATCCTATAAGTCTGTCATACAACTACGGCGATGTATACGACAATGATCTTAATGACCTTACCCTTTCTTTGGTAGACGGTGCGATTTGTGCAGAGCAGGAAGCTGAAACTTCTCCGTTTATTTTCAGCGGAGCGCAAATCAGAACTGAAGGAAAACAGGGGCTTAGATTTGTATTCGAGCTTGAAAAAGAAACTTACGAGCTTCTTACAGAAGAACAAAGACCGAAAAGTTACTCTGATACAGGAATTGGTTTTGGAAGTATTGTAATCCACAAGGCTTTGTTGGGAGACAACATCCTCACAAAAGAAACAGAAGGAGCAGCAATTGTTCCTGCCATAAAGCTCTTTGAAGATCCTATAGCTGCCATAACATACACAGTATGTATAACAGATACTGTTGCCAGAAACTACACTGATGAATATGTTGCAGTTCCCTACATCACATATCTTGACAAGGGCGCTGAAGTCACCGTATACGGCGAGCAGACCGAGAATATTACAATCTACAGTATTGCCGACCTTGCATATAAGGACACATCAAACAGTGAAGAAGTCCGCGGCTATCTGTTTGAGAACATACTCAGCGTAGTTTATCCCGATTATGAAAAGTAAGCGAAAGAAGGTATTTATGAAAGAAATATACGAAACTCCCGAGCTTAACATTAACACCTACGAAACGGAAGATGTAATTACAAGAAGCTACGGAGACAACGACTTCACTGACCCCTGGGGTAATTTCTGAAGATTAGGCTAAAAACCAACAAAAACCTCCCTTTCGGGAGGTTTTCCTTTTATCACGCAATTACTTTAAAAGCTCTTTCGGCAGATAAATCGTTCCGTCGAAGACTATTTCAGAGGGAGCAGTGAGATAAATGCAATTATCGCTCTCGTGCCACTCTGTGAGTGTTACGCCGCCGGTCTGCTTGACATTCACGCTGCGCGAGCACCTATCTGTGAGCACGCCGCCTACAACGCAGGTCGCACAGCCTGTCGCGCAGGCAAGTGTTTCGCCTGTTCCGCGCTCCCATGTGCGGAGCCAGAGGTTATTCTTATCAATAACCTGGCAGAATTCCGCATTGATTCTGTTGGGGAAAAGTGTGTTATTTTCCATGAGCGGTCCGTATTTGTTGAGGTCGAGCTCTTCTACATCGTCTACAAAGCTCACACAATGGGGATTGCCAAGCGAGATTGCTGTGGTGTAGAACTTTGCGCCGTCAAGAATAACCGTCTTGTCGATAAAGCGCTCATCGGCTGTCACGGCAGGCACTCTTGCCGCCTCAAGTATCGGCTCGCCTATATTGGAGGTAATATTTGAAACATGACCGTCGGTAAGTGTAAGATACAAAGTCTTGATACCGCCGAGCGTTTCGACCTTAATCTCGGTCTTGTTGGTAAATCCCTTTTCGAAAACGAGCTTTCCGACACTGCGGACAGCGTTGCCGCACATCTCCGCCTCTGTTCCGTCGGGATTGAAAACTCTCATTCTGAAATCTGCGACCTCAGACGGACAAACAAGAATCATACCGTCAGAGCCGACACCGAAGTGACTCTTTGAAACAAACTTCGAGAGCTCTCCGAGATTTGAAAGCTCCTGGGTGAGAGTTTCAATATATACATAGTCGTTGCCGTATGCCTGCATTTTTGTGAATTTTACTTCTCTGTTCATACTGCCTCCAAACTTAGTTTTCGCCGAGAACCGACGCAAGGTCTTTTATAATATCGTTTGCGTCCTCGATACCTACCGAAAGTCTGATAAGATTCTCGGTAATACCGATGCTGTCGCGGATTTCCTTTGGAATCGAGCCGTGAGTCTGTGTGAGCGGATATGTAATAAGCGTCTGCACGCCGCCGAGGCTCTCGGCAAACATAATCATCTTATAGTCGCAAAGTGCCGAGCGCACCATTGATGTATCCTTGAGTGTAAAAGAGAGCATCCCGCCGTAGCCCGAGCACTGACTGTCTACAATCTTCTTGGCAGGGTGGCTGTCAAGTCCGACAAAGAAAACCTTGTCGACATTCTTGTTCTTCTCAAGCCATTTTGCAACGGCAATGGCGTTTTCCTCGTGCTTTCTCATACGCAGTGTGAGCGTCTTGATACCGCGCAGGACGAGCCACGCATCAAAGGGAGCGAGAGCTGCACCCTCTGTGTTTCTTGTAAACACTACCTTCTGGTAAAGCTCCTCATTTGAAGTGATAAGGAAGCCTGCCATTGTGTCGTGGTGACCCGACAGATACTTTGTGCCGCTGTGAATAACAACATCGGCGCCAAGCTCGAGCGGCTTCTGGAAAACAGGTGTCATAAATGTATTGTCAACCACAAAGAGCGCACCGCATTTCTTTGAAATTGCAGCAATTGCGCGGATGTCGCAAACTTTCATCATCGGGTTTGTGGGGGTTTCGACATAGAGCATCTTTGTGTTGGGCTTTATCGCCGCCTCAACTCTTTCGGGATACGAAAAGTCAACAACGGTAAACTCAACTCCGAGCTTTGCGAAAAGAATCTGAGTGAGTCTGTATGTACCGCCGTAAATATCGTCGCCGATTACAACATGATCGCCCTGCGAAAGTGTCGAAAAAAGGGCTGTCTCTGCGGCAAGACCGCTTGAAAAGGCAAAGCCGTACTTTGCGCCCTCGAGTAGAGCCACTGTCTTTTCGAGCTCGTCTCTTGTGGGATTTGCGCATCTCGAATAAGAGAAATCAATATCGTGCCCGAAGTTTGTGTTTATGTATGTCGAGGTCTGATAGATGGGAAAGCTGACAGCGTGCACATGGCTGTCATGACCCATATTTCCATGCACGGCAAGAGAGTCAAGAGAAAGATCTGCGGGATTTAATTTCTTGTTTTCCATGAGTTTGAGCCTCCGAAATATACTTTGTTATTGTTATTCTATCCTAAAACATTTGCAATGTACAGTACAATTATTACTGTTTATATTGCAAAAACTGCTTTATCAATATAACATTGTTATTCTGCGCGGTATGATTATCTGTAAAATCTAAAAACCGCTTATTCGTGCTCCATATCCTCTTTTGCGAGAATTTCCTCATACTGCGCGGCTGTAATTTCATAAAAGACCGAAGCGTCGGCACCGTCTGCAATATATATTCGTCTACCGCAGATAATGCCGTCTGTCAGTACATGACCGGGGGAAGCTATAATAAGTTTACTCATTCTTCCACCCCCTTATGACAGCGCTATCGTCCAGTTTGCGTGAGAGCCTGCAAGTGCGCTCCACTCATCGGAGTCTGCACCGTTGCCTGCCCCCCTGCTTGTTTCAAAAGCCGCATTTACGGCGTCAAGTGACAGCGTGAGTGTAAATCCGCTCACATCATCAGAAAGACCATCAAGCACAGACAGTATTGACGCTCTTGAAAGCCTATCACTCCAGGCGAAGGAAAGGTTTACACCTATTGTGCCTGGAACAAATTCTATGTCCTCAAGACTTGTACAAGTGTGAAACGCCTGAAACATTCCTGTGCATTCTGTCAAATCAAAAGCTCCATATATGCTTTTTAAGCCTATTGCCTTAAAGCACATATATTGTCCATCTGATAGCTTTGTGCTGTATTCTGTCAAGTCTACAGTTTCCAGGGACAGAACATTGTCAAAAGCATACGAAAGAGATACAGCGACACTTTTGTCATCTGCAATCAGCTTAGCGCTTTTTATATTTGTGGCGTTGTAAAAGATGTATTGTGAGTTTGCAGAAGCCGTTTTCAGACGCACGACAAAATCATAACTCTCGGGGAATTCTACTGCTCTAAATGCATTTGTCAATGTAGAAGCGTAATAAAACGGGTTTGCATTCTTTCCTGCCTCATATACAGCGTCAATATCCGCTTTTAACTGTGTTACCTGTTCAGCTATACTCATACAACCTCACCCCCTGTCAGCCTTTGCGCATAGCTATGAAGCTCAGTGAGAGCTGTTGATATATCTCCGACAAGTCCGTCTACATACTTTTTTGTAGTGGCATCGGTGTCGGCTGTGGGATTGCCTATGCCCGTAAGACGACTACCGCCAAATTTGATAGGTTGTGCTATTTCACCAACCGGAGTAGGGTTGAAAGCGTTAAACTCTATAAACGGAGACGATATAGTGAGCGGCGCAAAATAAGAAGCTCCCAACTGCTTGGTTGATATTTTCGCGCTTCCTTCTCTTCCGTCAAATGAAAAATTTCCGACATTAAGCGTGTCGCCAAGCTCAAAAAGCTCCGGCTTATTCTCAAGGTCATTGTAGTCGCCGGTTTCTGCGACAGTTGCAAGCGCAGGTGTCCCCTCAAGATCCGAGTATTCGCCGGATATGGCAACAGCAGAAAGCTCCGGCTTGTTTTCAAGATCTGAATACTTGCCCGAATAGCTTATCTTGTGGAGCGAAGAAATAAGCTCTGTCAGCTTATTCCACACCCTTTCCCACAAAGGTACAACCGCTTCGTCGGTTGTGTTGGCGCTGCTCATGCCCATTTCATGGAGATTTACAGCGATTTTGTTAGTTGTAATCAGAATATCAGAGTCGTCAGAGCTCAGCATACCGTAAACGGTAAGATAAAAATCGTCCGAATCGGCAAGCACAGATGACGGAACAATAATATTTCCGTCATCAGGGAGTATCTCCTCAATTACCGTATCGCCCTTTGAAAACTGTACGAATCTTGTAAGTCCCTCGATATCCCAGTCGTTTGAAAAATTAAAATGCAGCTCAAGAAAATTCCTGCTGCCCGAAACAATAAAGCTGTCCGAGCTCTCGGTGAGCTGTTGGTTGAATATGTTGTAATTTACTGTCATAATTTTGACTTTTCCTTTCGTTTTTTGTTTTTCCCGAAAAAAGTACCGCAAAAGCTCTCCCGAACAGAGCCCTTGCGTAGCCATCTTATGATGTAAAGAACATTTGTTCCTTGATATTGTATCACAAAAAATCCCGTTTGTCAAGAAAAATCGTACGACAAAGCGGTTTTTTGAAAAAAAGAGAGAAGCCGAAGCTTCTCTTTTCATATTTCTATGTCGCCATGCCAGAAATCGGTATCGGGCTTTCGTGCAAACTCAAGCGGCTTTCCTGTTATCGGATGACAAAAAGAAAGCTTATACGACCACAGACCGACCGTATGCATACCGTCGCGGGCGCCGTATTTTTTGTCGCCTGTAATAGGAAGTCCGCGAGAGGCAAACTGCACTCTTATCTGATGTGTTCTCCCTGTGTGCAGAAGTATATGTACAAGGCTGATAGCGTCCTTTGTATCAATAAGCTTATATTCGAGCGACGCCTCTTTTACTCCGCGGCGCAGCTTATCTACCACAAAGGTCTTGTTGATTGTCGAATCCTTGAAAAGCAGGTCCTTGAGCACTCCCGAAGATTCCGTGGGTATCCCATGAACCGTCGCGAGATATTCCTTTTTGAACTTATCCTTATCGGCAACAATCGCAGACAGCTTGCCTGCGGCGGTCTTGTGCTTGGCATAGACCATAACTCCGCCCACTCCCCTGTCAAGTCGGTGTACAACCCCTACATATCCGTCAGTGCCACCCTTTTTAAAGTGTTCGCTAAGCATATCGACCATATTCTCTCCGCCAGACTCATCTGCCTGGGAGAGCACACCGCGTTCTTTTGCACAGACGGCAATCCATTTATCTTCATACAGTATTTCCATAATATATCTCCAAAAATACAAAATAGACGCAGTATGCGTCTATTTTAGAATTATTCCAAATTGATTATCCGCCGAAAGATTAACCCCAGATACTTGCATCGTGGTCGTTGTCGTTTTCTGCAGAATTTGTGATAACATCCTCTGTTTCGTAACAAAGAACTTCGAGCTCAGGAGATACATATTCAAACTTCATTCTCATTACCTACTTTCACTTATATATTCCAACTAATGTAGTTTACACCGATTTTTCTCAAAAGTCAAGCCAATAAATCTATTTTTAAGTTTTTTTACAAATTATTCACATTTAAAGGAGTTGTCCTGTACTTTTTCTGCAAAATTTGATAAAAATCGAGTTTTGTGTCCTGTTTTCGGGACAGATGTGCAGGTATAATGAAGGTGTAAAGAAAAAGAAAACGGAGGAACAGATTATGCTTAAAAGATTTTTGAACACACTTTACTTTCTCTGCGGAATATACTGCTTCGGTATTATCGGCAGCATGGATATCGGCAGACTCACCTTTGGAGAGGGACTGGGACATTTTGCAGGAGCTTTTGTTGTTACGGCAATCGTTTATGTTTTTGCACATCTTGCGATTATCGCAAAGCTGCTTATCAAAAGGCAGCGTACGCTTCGCCTGAGAGCAAAAAAAGCCGCACGCCCCGAGAGCTGCGCAAGAGCTGTTGCAGCATAAAAAACGGTGCCGAAAGGCACCGTTTTACTCTTTTATTTTGCTCCGAGGACCGTGCTCACCGCTATCGGGAAGAGCCAGAAAATCTGAAGCAGAAGTATAAATCCTGCACTCACGGCAGGCAATCCTGCTATAAGCATAAACGCTGTGATGCTGAGTCCCACTGCCGAGGCAAGTATTTTTATGAAGTTATTGAGCTTTATTGCTCTTTTCATTTTTCTCACGAGCAAGAATGCATAAAGCAACGCCTGCTCGTTGGAGGTTGCCACAAGACCCGAGGAAAGCTCATCTTCCTTGCGGTCAAATTCTTCAGGATTCTCCGCCTTAACAACGCTGAAAAGGCTCTCAGGACGACGCAGACACTGACGGATGAAGTCGTTGTTGATACACGGGTCAAGCGTCTTGATTCTCGCACACACATTCTGAGTATAGAGCGAGCGGAGTGTCTTTTCGAAATGGGGGTTGATTGTGTACTTGATGGAAAATCTTGCGATAATCTGATTTGACATTGCAAGGTAAAGAACACTTATGCCGTTCTGCTTTGTAGCCTCATAAGGATTCTCGGGCGGAGGAACAAAGCTGTTCTCAAGCATATATCCCGATGTTCCGAGATATGCGTTGCCGCCGTCAATCTTGAACCACAGTCCGTCGGGTGCGATATCAACCAGCTCTATGTCGTTGCCGTCGAGATTTATGCCAGAAATAGAGTTCGTAAATACAGTGGACAGGGGGCCGCCGATGTTCTTGAAAATTCTCGCCATTGTAACAATAACATTGTCTATTCTCACATCGCCGTATGTATGGATGTTTGTAACCTTGATATCCTTAGGAGGGAACACCTCTGTATCCCTGAATGAAACAACAGACACATTGTCATATTCAGTGCAAAGGTCGTGTCCGACAAAAGCACATCTGCGCTTCGCCGCAGCGTCTGCATATACCGCCTCAGGAAGTGATACCGAAAGCATCATACACGACTGTGTCGCTGCAAGGAATACCGAAATAAATCCGGCAAATGCCCCGAAAAGATCGCGGTTGTATATATAGTAGACAATACCGACGATAACCGATACCGCTACCGAAACAATAAGCATAATTCCGAGATTCTTATCTCCTGCGTCGCGCCTTGCAAATCTTCCAAAGAAGTCCTTTACAAAATCAATTTTTCTCACATCGAGGATTGTCGAGTCCTCGGGAACATAGTTTCTGATGTTATCAGAGGTCTTGTCGTCTGTGTCAGAAATATTCTTGAACGCGTATTTTCCTGCCTCACCCGACGCAATTCTGAATGACATAAACTCCACGCGTGCGCTGAGAAAATCTGTTACCGAAAGAATAAGAACAGAAATCATACCAACAGAACAAAGCAGTATCATGTCAGACGAGGAAGAATCCATCGCAAGCGTCAGAATAGTGTGTACTGTTACCGCCAGCACACTGAGGAATGAAACGCTCTGAGGGGACGGAGTGCCGCAGAACAGGTCCACAGCGCCCTTATATATACTTGTAAGCTTGATTATAACTCCAAAGAACAAAATCTGAAGTGCCGCAAGGCCGAAGATAAGTCCTGTTTTTCCGGGTTCGAGCGATGCAATGGCAGGAAGTCCCCATCCGGGAGCATATTCCATATATATGCAAACAAGAGTGAACAAGAATACTGCCAGCATGCTAAGGCACGAGAACACCAGCTTTTTCTGAAGCTTGGGCATTATAGCTTCGACATCGTTCTTCTTTTCATATACAAATTCAGGTGCGCCAAATGGATTTTCGACTTCGAGTCTTTCACCGTTTACATCATACCTCTGCTTGCGCTCTTTTTTGACAGGCTGTTCGCTGTCTTTTTCGTCGTCTGTAAGGCTGTACCCTTCACCGAAGAAAGCTTTTTCTATGCTTTCCTTGAGCTGCTCATCACTCAGTTTTCTATCTCTGAGCTTCTTTTCTTCAGACTCTGCTGCAGCCTTTTCGAACTCGGCAGTGTCTTCCTGCTGTGCCGCAGGAGCGTTTTCTCTGCTGATGACATCCTCAAAATGATGAGAAATAGCATCCATAATAGCGTCCTTGTCGGAAGAGTCACTGTCGCCGTGAGAAATATCGATTTCTTCTATTTCATCATGTACCGCAGACGCAATCTTCATATCACTGTCGTCAAAGTCGTCCTCGTCGTCTTCATCATCAAAGTCGTCTTCATCGAAATCATCTTCGTCATCATCGTCGAGTTCAGCTTCAAACGCCTCGAGCTTTTCGCTCTTTTCGTCAGCGTCATCCTCGCCGTGCTCTTCCTTTTCCGGGGAACCGGCTTTTTTTGCGTCATATTCTTTTAAGATACTGTCGAGAGTTATCCTGGTGTTTTCGGCATTCTCCTCAACCTGAGTGTTGCCGTCTTGTGTAGTAAAATCTTTTTCAGACACCTTTATGACCTCCGTTATATTTTTTGGAACTGTATCCTTGGTTTCAGCCTCTCTGTCTTACAGTCTCATACAGAAGCACTGCCGCCGCAGTAGAAACATTCAGAGAGTTCACCTCGCCTTTCATAGGGATAGACAGAATAAAGTCGCTGTTTTTCTTGACAAGCTCGGACACTCCGTATTCCTCGCTGCCGAGCACTATTGCCGCAGGTATGTCAAGATCCGCCTCAGTATAAGGCGTTCCGTCTGCCTCTGCCGCAAAAATCCAAAGACCCTTATCCTTGAGCTTCTTTATTGTATCTGTCACATTTGTGCATTTCGCAACGGCAATATGCTCCAGAGCTCCTGCCGACGCCTTTGCTACCGCGGGGGTAATACCTGCCGCTCTGCGCTTGGGGATAATGATACCATGAGCGCCTGCGCCCTCCGCACATCTGATAATTGCACCGAGGTTGTGAGGGTCTGATACGCCGTCTGCAATAATCACAAGCGGCTTTTCACCGCGCTCCTCGGCAATGGCGAGGATATCGTCAATCTCGACATATTCTTTTTCTGAGGCTATTGCAACAATACCCTGGTGGTGCTCATAGCCACAAAGAACATCGAGCTTTTCTTTCTCGACCTCAATAACAGGAATCTTCCTGTTAAGTGCCTCGGCAACAAGAACTGTTATCGAACCCTCTCTGTCGCCGCGTCTTACAAATATCTTTTCTATATCCTTGCCGGTTTTCAAAAGCTCACGGACAGCATTTCTGCCCGGAACCGCTCCGTTGTTTACTTCTTCCTTTTCTCTGGGCTCGCTGTATCCTCTCTGGGACTTGCCCTGTGAGTATGGACGCTGCGCTCTGCCTCCCGAGCCTCTGCCGCTTTTTGAGGTCGAGCTTTTTTTGTAACCCTTTTTTTCGTTCTTTGTGTACATATATGTAGTATAGTTTCCTTTCGGTGTCGCATAATAACACTTTGCGACAGTTTATCACATATATTGTACCACAAAAACTGACTTTTGTACATACTATTTCTGCAATTTTTTTAGAATATTTATATTTTTTGTGCAGAAAAACACCGAGAGGTTGCACGATGTGCAACCTCTGATATCTTTACTCCTCGCAAAATCTGCAGGCGTTTACTGCTGCAGTTGCACCGTCACCAGTTGCGGTGACGATTTGTCTTATATTTTTTGTTCTGCAGTCGCCTGCAACAAATACGCCCGGAGTCTTTGTACAGCAATCCTCTGAAGCGATAATAAACCCCCTGTCGTCGAGCTCTGCCACATTCTTGAACGCCTCGTTTTCGGGGCACTGACCTATTGCGACAAACACACCCTCAACATTCAAAGTTTCCTTTGTGCCGTCCTTTTTGTTTATTGTGACGCCTGTGAGTTTGTCCTCGCCCTCAAGTGAGTCGACGGTGGCTCCGCAGATAACTCTGACATTTTTCTTCTCGGCAATGATGTTCTGCAGCTTCTTTTCTCCTGTGAGAAAATCAAGATTCTGCACAACAGTCACACTCTTGCAGTATTCCGAAAGCTTTACAATCTCCTGCAACGCACTGTTACCGCCACCAATAACGGCAATGTCGCAGCCCTTATAAAAAGGGCCGTCGCACACCGCGCAGTAAGATACGCCCTTGCCTGTAAACTCTTCCTCTTTTGCAATCCCCAAAGTCCTGTGCTTTGAGCCTGCCGCTATAATAACGCTCTTTGCATCAAAGCTCTGATACTCGCAGACAACAGTAAAGAATCGGTCGTTTTTCTTGATTTCCTTAACAGTGTCAAGCTCTATATCTGCTCCGAGCGCTGTTGTCTGCTCAATAAGCTTTTCGGCAAACTCGTTGCCGCTCATTTCAACAAAGCCGGGGTAGTTTTCTACCTTGGGGGACTTTGTTATCTGTCCCCCGAAGGTTTCTTTTTCTATTACAACGACCTTTTTGTCAGCTCTTGTGGCATAAATTGCCGATGTGAGCCCTGCAGGTCCTGCACCGATAATTGCTATATCGTACATATATTTCTCCGAAATTACGCGTTTTCAATGAATTTTCTGATGTTGGAAAGGTTAACTATCTTCTCAGCCTCGCCGCCCTTTATCGAAACAAGTGTGGGAGCCTGGCTGATACCGTATTCCTTTACTAGCTCGGGGTTGTCATCGGCTATAATAACCTCGTAGCTCTTTCCTGCCTTGTCAAGGAAAGTCTTTGCCATCTTGCAGTTGGGACAGGTAGCTGTTGAGAAAAGTATGAGCTTGTCGTCAGAGCCTGCTACTGCAACCGGCTCTTCCTTTGCCGCCTTTGCCTTGGGGGACTTCTCTGCTCTCTTGTCAAAGTTCTTTACAGAATAGGGAATGTCAAAAAGCTTACGGTTCTTAAACTCCTCAGTCTTTCCGTCGTTCCAGTTCTGTACAGGTCTGTAGTAGCCTGTGATACGGCTGTAAACCTCTGTCTTGCTACCGCATTCGGGGCACTCATAAACCTCGCCTGTGATATAGCCGTGGTTCTTACATACAGAGTATGTAGGAGAAAGTGTGTAGTAGGGCAGTTTATAGTTGTTTGCAATCTTGCGAACAAGAGATGCAGCCGCTTCCCAGTCAGGAAGCTTCTCGCCGAGGAACGCATGGAATACTGTTCCCGATGTATAAAGTGTCTGGAGCTCGTCCTGGATGTCAAGAGCCTCAAAGATATCCTCTGTGTAGCCGACAGGAAGATGTGAGCTGTTTGTATAATAAGGAACATTGCCCTCTTCGGAAGCTGTGATGATGTCAGAGAATCTCTTCTTGTCGTGCTTTGCAAGACGGTATGTTGTCGACTCTGCAGGTGTTGCTTCAAGGTTGTAAAGGTCACCGTACTTAACCTGGTACTCGGAGAGTCTTTCTCTCATGTGGTTGAGGACTTCCTTTGTGAATTCCTGTGTTTCGGGATGTGTCATATCGGCTCTGAGCCACTTGGCGTTGAGACCAACCTCATTCATACCGATAAGACCAATTGTCGAGAAGTGGTTATCAAATGTGCCGAGGTATCTCTTTGTATAAGGATACAGACCCTCGTCAAGAAGCTTTGTGATAACTTCTCTTTTTATCTTGAGCGAGCGTGCGGAAACATCCATCATGTGGTCGAGTCTGCGGTAGAAATCGTCAATATCCTCTGCGAGATATGCAATTCTCGGCATGTTGATTGTTACAACGCCGACAGATCCTGTGCTCTCGCCGCTTCCAAAGAATCCGCCTGTCTTTTTGCGGAGCTCACGCAGGTCGAGTCTGAGTCTGCAGCACATACTGCGGACATCGCTCGGCTGCATATCGCTGTTGATGTAGTTTGAGAAATAGGGTGTGCCGTACTTTGCTGTCATTTCAAAAAGGAGTCTGTTATTCTCTGTGTCAGACCAGTCAAAGTCGCGCGTGATAGAATATGTGGGGATAGGATACTGGAATCCGCGTCCGTTTGCGTCGCCCTCAATCATTGTTTCGATAAACGCACGGTTTACCATATCCATTTCTTTCTTACAGTCCTTGTATTTGAAGTCCATTTCCTTGCCGCCTACTATTGCGTTGAGCTCTGCAAGGTCGTCGGGAACTGTCCAGTCAAGGGTGATGTTTGAGAAAGGTGCCTGTGTACCCCATCTTGAGGGTGTGTTTACACCGTAGATGAAAGATTCGATACACTTTTTAACCTGCTTGTAGTCGAGGTTGTCAACCTTTACAAAAGGAGCAAGGTATGTGTCAAATGACGAGAATGCCTGAGCGCCTGCCCACTCGTTCTGCATAATACCGAGGAAGTTTACCATCTGGTTGCAGAGTGTTGCAAGATGCTTTGCGGGAGAAGAAGTAATCTTGCCGGGGATACCGCCGAGGCCCTCCTTGATAAGCTGCTTGAGTGACCAGCCTGCGCAGTAGCCTGTGAGCATAGAAAGGTCGTGGATGTGGATATCGGCATTGCGATGAGCGTTTGAAATCTCGTCGTCATAAATCTCAGAAAGCCAGTAGTTTGCCGTAATTGCGCCCGAGTTTGAAAGGATAAGTCCGCCAACAGAATATGTAACTGTGGAGTTTTCCTTAACTCGCCAGTCGTTTACCTTAACATAGTTGTCCACAATTTCCTTGTAGTCAAGGATTGTGGATTTCATATTACGGAGCTTTTCGCGCTGACGGCGGTAAAGGATGTATGCCTTTGCAACATCCGAGTAGCCTGCCTGAACAAGAACAGATTCAACACTGTCCTGAATGTCTTCGACAGAAATTGCGTTTTCTTTGATCTTTGGTTCGAAATCTGCTGTAACCTTAAGTGCGAGGAAGTCGATAACAGAGTCGTTATACTGCTTTTCCTGAGCCTCAAAAGCCATCTTTATGGCGTTGACAATTTTGACAAGGTCAAAATCAATGATTTTGCCGTCTCTCTTTTTTACCTGGTACATAATTTCCTCCTAAAATGTATGATAATTTTATTTTTTATATATTAAACTCCGCGCAGGAGTGTATTGGGCACATATTCTTTTACCGCATTAAGAAACTCCTCAAGCTCGTCCATCCTCGGTGCCGAAAGTCCTCCGGACAAGATGTCTCCCGAGTCCTCAAAGCACTGTATAAAGTACTTATCTGCGCCTCTTATAAGCTTGCCGATCCCTTCGAAATCGCTCTTTTCGTGAAATCCGCTCACAGCCGTAGTGCGGAATTCGTACTCCACTCTGCCCTGCAGAAGTATGGCGATACTTTCCTTTGCTTTTTCAAAAGCTGTGTCACTTCCGCTTGTCAGGGCGTATTTCCCCGGCGAATTTTTGACATCCATTGCGACATAGTCTACAAGGCCGCCGTCAATAAGCTCGCTCAGCCTTTCGGGGAAAGAGCCGTTTGTGTCGAGCTTGACTTTAAAGCCCATTTCTTTTATCCTTTTAATAAAAGAAACAATGTCACTTTGCAGCAAGGGCTCGCCACCCGTAATTGCCACTCCGTCAAGGACGCCCTCACGCTTTGACAAAAACTTAAAGAATTCGTCCTCGCTGAGACCCTCCTCGCCTCCGTCAACAACAAGTGAGCTGTTGTGGCAGAAAGGACATCTGAAATTGCACCCCGATGTAAAAAGAGTACAGGCAATATGCCCCGGATAATCAAGCAGTGTGAGTTTCTGCAGTCCGCCGAGCTTCATTGCCATCACCCCTTTCGCATAATAACGCCAAATCGCGCTGCACAACTATTGTATCACAAGATATTGTGCCTGTCAACAGGCAAAACACCAATATATTGATAAAATATTGCATAAATTTTTTGCCGTATTTCTGTGCATAAAGACGATTTTGGCTATAAATAAGGCTTTTCGCCGACAAATTTTGACAAAAAATCGGACGAAGCTTACTCCGTCCGAAAGTTTTCTCAAAAGACAAAAATATATATAGTGTTTTTGTTATTTTTCTATCTTTTCAATCTCGTCAAAAATGCCGTCAAGCCAGTTGCCCTCAAAGAGCTCTACCATGCCCTTATCGCAGGCGCGCGCAAGCTTTGGGTCAACAGGCATACGGGCGCAGCTTTTGATACCATGCTGTGCGGCAAGCTCCTCTACATTGCTGTTGCCGTAGATATAGTGCTTTTCCTCGCAGCTGGGGCATACAAAATATGAGAGGTTCTCAACAACGCCGAGCACCGGTACATTCATCATCTTTGCCATTTTGACAGCCTTTTCCACAATCATCGAAACAAGCTCCTGCGGAGAGGTAACAACAATGATGCCATCAACAGGAATCGACTGAAACACAGTGAGAGGCACATCACCCGTACCGGGAGGACAGTCAACAAACATAAGGTCGACATCGTTCCAGATAACATCTGTCCAGAACTGCTTTACAGTACCTGCGATAACAGGTCCGCGCCACACGACAGGGTCTGTATCGTTCTCAAAAAGCAGGTTTACAGACATAAGCTCAATACCCGTCTTTGTTTCCACAGGGAATATGCCGCCTGCACCGTCACCCTGTGCCTTTTCGGTAACACCGAAAGCCTTGGGAATAGACGGTCCTGTAATATCGGCATCAAGAATGGCAGTCTTAAGACCGCGGCGCTGTGCGGTAACCGCAAGCATTGATGTAACCATAGACTTGCCCACGCCGCCCTTGCCGCTGACAACGGCAATTACTTTTTTTATATCCGAATACTGATTCTGAGGAGCAAGAAGACTCTGCTTTTCACGGCTTGAGCAATCTGCACCGCAGGTTTCACAGTTGTGTGTACAATTTTCGCTCATTTTTTCCTCCAAAAAACTTTTTTCAATTATATATTATATACCTTTTTTGTTCTAAGTCAAGATTTTTTGAAAAAGATTTGTAATTTAAAACTATTTGTGTTATACTAAATACTAATAAGTTACAATAAAAGGAGAGACAGCTATGATCAACAACCTTATTTTCAGTCTCACAAACTATGCAAAGGCGCACGATATGATTTCCGACGAGGATATGTGCTACTGTGTAAACAGACTTCTCGAGCTTTTAGGTATTGACGAGTATACAGAGCCCGAAGGATACACTCCCTGCCAAAATATTGACGAGATACTCGCAGGCTTTTGCGAGTATGCATATGAAAAAGGGCTTATAAAGAGTACAGCTGCCGACTACACCGATCTTTTTGACACAAAGATAATGGGAGCGGTAACCCCTTTTCCAAGCGCCGTTACAAAGAAATTCAATCTTCTGTACCATCAGTCGCCCGAGCTTGCAACAGAGTTTTATTATAGTTTTTCAAAAGCTACAAATTATATCCGCGAGTCAAGAATAAAAAAGGATATGAAATGGAAAACAGACAGCAAGTACGGCCGGCTTGATATCACAATAAATCTGTCAAAGCCCGAAAAAGACCCCAAGGCAATCGCCGCAGCAAAGTTGCTTCCGCAGAGCGGATACCCCAAGTGTCTGCTGTGCACTGAAAATATAGGCTATGCGGGCAGACTCAACTCGCCTGCAAGGCAGAATCACCGCGTAATTCCGATGACTCTCGGGGATGAGCGGTGGTATATGCAATACTCACCGTATGTATACTACAACGAGCACTGCATTGCCTTTTCGTCGGAGCATACTCCGATGAAAATTGAGCGCGGAACATTCGTAAAAATGCTCGATTTTGTAAAGTGTCTCCCACACTATTTTATCGGCTCAAACGCCGATCTTCCGATTGTGGGCGGCTCAATTCTATCGCACAATCATATGCAGGGCGGCAATTTTACCTTTGCTATGGAAAAGGCTCCGATTGAAAGAGAAATCTCGTTTGACGGCTTTGAAAATGTAAAGGCAGGCATCGTAAACTGGCCGATGTCTGTTATTAGACTCACCTGCGACAGCGCAGAGCCTCTTGCAGAACTTTCGGACAAAATACTTTGTGCCTGGCGTGCATATACTGACAAGGAAGCGTATATCTTTGCCGATACCGACGGCGAGCCTCACAACACAATAACTCCTATTGCAAGGCGCAGAGGCTGCGCATACGAAATCGATCTTGTGCTGCGCTGCAATATCACTACAAAAGAGCACCCGATGGGACTATATCACCCTCACTCAGAGCTTCACAATATCAAGAAAGAAAATATCGGTCTTATCGAGGTTATGGGACTTGCGGTGCTGCCTGCAAGACTCAAGAACGAAATTGCTCTTATGAAGCAGGCAATACTCGACAGCCGTGATTTTGCACATATTCCCGAGATAGAAAAGCATAAGTCCTGGTTTGAAGAATTCAAGGACAAATATACATTTACACATGAAAACACAGAGGAAATCTTAAAAGAACAGATAGGCAAAACCTTTGAAAAGGTGCTTGAACACGCAGGCGTGTATAAGTGCACCGACGAGGGCAGAGCCGCATTTATGAGATTTATTGAAAGTGTAAAATAATTAAAAACAGACCGTTTTCACGGTCTGTTTTTTGTTCAGTCTTTAAAAATACTTCCGCCCTTGCAATCTATTGCAACATACACAGGGAAATCCGAAATGGTGAGCTTTTTTACAGACTCACACCCAAACTCAGAGAATGCAATAACCTCACACTCGGTGATACACATTGCAGCAAGCGCTCCCGCTCCGCCAATCGAACAGAAATAAACAGCGCCGTTCCTTGCTATTGCTTCGCACACAGCCTTGTTTCTCTTGCCCTTTCCTATCATAGCGCAAAGCCCCTCATCAAGAAGCCTCGGGGCAAAAACATCCATCCTCGATGAGGTTGTCGGGCCGCACGAGCCGATAGGCTGTCCGGGGCGTGCTGGTGTCGGGCCTGCGTAGTAGATAACCGCGCCTTTCAGATCAAAAGGAAGCTCTTCACCTCTGTCAAGCAATACCGAAATTTTCTTGTGAGCGGCATCTCTTGCGGTGTATACAATTCCGCTGAGAAGCACCTCGTCGCCTGCCTGCAGCTTTTGAGCGACGGCAGGAAGCTTATCGGTTGTTATATGATAAACTGCCATAGTTCCTCCGACATCAGCTCTCGGGGTCCTTGAGCGCTTTCACTATATCGCCGTAAAACTCGCCTGCAGCATCCTTCACCTTGCCAAAAGCCTTGAGCATATCGTCGCGTCTTGCGTGCAGATACTTTACCTTTCTGATATTATCGGCAATCTCTCGCTCGCTGTTCTGCTTTGCCGCCTCAATTATCTCGGCGCTCCTTGCGTTTGCGCTGTCGACAATTCTCTTTGCTTCAAGGCGCGCATTTTCAAGCACATCTCCGGAAAGAACCTCTTTTTCGGCATAAGACGCACACTCTGCCTCTTTCCCGGAAAGGCTCTTTTTCAAAGCCTCTATCTCCTCGCCGAGGGCAAGGATGGTGCTCTTTTGATTTTCGATGTCGTCCCTCAGCATAGCGTTTTCCGCCGCAAGGTCATCAATCTTCTGCTTTTCCTCTCTTAGCACCGAAAGCTCTGATTCCAACGCCTCACGCTCGCCCTCAAGCTTTGACAGTTCAAAGTCGTACTGTTCCTTGGCAAGCCTTGCTTTGCAGTTGAGCTCCTCTATGTATCCGATTACCTGAGATTTTTTAAATCCGCCTAACGCGCCCGAAAAAAGCTTTTCCTTTTTCGACAATTATATCCCGCCTTTATACAAGATTTTTGATTATTATTTTCATTGTATCATATTTTTGCAGAATATTAAAGAGTTTTTTGCAATTTTTTATTCTTTTTTTATTTTTCAGCTTTACATCACGAAAACTTCACATTGACATAATAAAATTATGATGATAAAATATTCCCATAAGTAATGTAAAAGGAGAGTATTATGAGCAGGATACTTGTTGTCGACGACGAAGCGAAAATCCGCGATATAATAAAGAAATTTGCCGTTTTCGAAGGGCACGAGGTCAAGGAGGCCTCGGGCGGACTTGAGGCTATCGACCTGTGCCGCCGCGAGCAGTTTGATATCATTATTCTCGATATTATGATGCCCGACCTTGACGGCTTTTCGGTATGCCGTGAGATAAAAAAAGACAAAAACACTCCTGTCATCATGCTGTCTGCACGCGGAGAGGAATACGACAGAATTCACGGATTCGAAGTCGGCATTGACGACTATGTCGTAAAGCCCTTTTCTCCAAAAGAACTTATGATGAGAGTGAACGCCATCATCAAGCGCGTGGGAAAGCCCGAGGCGGATATTGTAAAAATCGGCTCTTTGTGCGTCAACTTTTCGGGCAGACTTGTTTCTATCGACGGCAAGAATATCGACCTTACACCAAAGGAATACGACCTGCTATTTTACCTTGTAAAAAACAGAGGCATCGCCCTCACACGAGAAAAGCTTATAAGCAATGTGTGGGGATATGACTTTTTCGGCGACGACAGGACGCTTGACACTCATATAAAGCTGTTACGCAAAAACCTCGGAGAATACAGCTCTCACATAGTGACACTGAGAGGAGTTGGATACCGTTTTGAAGACTCAGAGCAATAAATCAAAGAAGAAAAAGAGCCTCGCTCGCAGGATTTTCTTCAACTTTATGCTTTTTTCGGTTATTATGATTGTGATTCTGTGGCTTTTACAGATTGTGTTCCTTGAAAGCTTCTACAAGCAGATAAAAATCCAGTCGCTCAAGTTCAATGCAAACTCCGCAATAAGCTCGATTAACAGCGAAGATTTTCAGAATATAGTATCGGATATGGCAAAAAACAACAATATTTCAGTGAAGATACTCGACTGTTCAACCTTTGAGGAGCTGTTGAGCATAAAGGCTGACGACAGCACAGTAATCGAGCACCTGCGCGACAGCGAGCTGTTTATCATCTATGAATCGGCTGTTGAGGGCGGAGGGCAGTATTTTCAGCACTATCAGTTGATTCCCGCAAAAAGAAACAACGCCCACCTTAATCCCCCCGAGCAAAGTCTTCCGGCAGTATCGCAGGACATTGAGTACGAGAGCTTTCCCGAGGAGGAATTCAAGAGAGGTGCTCCGCCCTTTTTCAGAAGCGGTATTGCACAGGAGCTTTTGTATGCCAGAATTGTGCATACAAGCGACGAACGCGAACTGCTTGTTCTCTTCTCGTCGGTAATCACGCCCATCGTATCGACGGTAAAGACTCTGCAGGTGCAGCTTATATGCGTGTCTGTGACGATTTTGATTCTTGCCGCAATTCTTGCAAAAAACATCTCAAAAAGAGTTTCAAAGCCTATTCTCAACATCAACAACTCAGCAAAAAGGCTTGCCGAGGGCGAGTACAAAACACAGTTTGACAGCGGAGAATATCTCGAAATATCTCAGCTTTCGGACACCCTCAACTACACGGCAAATCGGCTTCAGGTGGCAGATACACTGAAAAAAGAGCTTATTTCAAACATCTCTCACGATCTGCGCACCCCCCTCACCATGATTATCGGCTACGCCGAGGTTATGCGCGATATTCCCGGAGAAAGCACTCCCGAGAATATACAGGTCATCATCGACGAGGCAAAAAGACTTACCACGCTTGTCAACGATATGCTCGACCTGTCAAAGCTACAGTCTGACGCATCGGCTCTTGAAATGTCGACAATAAACATCACCGAACTCACCGGCGAGATTGTCGAAAGACTTGTAAAGCTCACCGAAAAAGATGGTTTTTCATTCAGCTTCGAAAACGACGGCGATGTATATGTAAATGCAGACAAGACAAAGATAATGCAGGTTTTATACAACTTCCTGTCAAACGCAGTAAACTACTCTGAGGATAGCAGGGAAATCAAAATAAAACAGACTGCAAAGCACAGCAAGGTGCGTATTGAAGTGACAGATAAAGGCTCGGGAATTCCCAAAGACGAGCTTCCTCACATCTGGGACAGATACTACAAGATCGACAAAACTCACAAGCGCTCGTCGGTAGGCAGCGGTATAGGTCTTTCGATAGTCAAGTCAATACTCGAGCTGCATGGAGCAAAATACGGTGTTATAAGTACCGTGGGTGTTGGCAGCACCTTCTGGTTTGAGCTTGATATTGCAAAATAAATTTTCATAGTTTTCGGTGCAAAATTCGGTCGGTTTTTTCGACCGAATTTATTTTTAAATTTTTAAAAATTGTTTGAAAAAATCAATAAATCATTTGACATCCGTATAAATATGTTATATAATATGTATAAGTATAAAAATGCCAAAAAATGAACTTTCGGAAAAGAGGTAAGGTATGGCTCTAAATCACAGAATACTTGTTGCAGGCAGTGCAAATATGGACTTTGTGGCACAGACCTCCTTCGTCCCCGAAAAAGGACAGACTGTCATCTCGGGCGGTACATACAGCTTTATCCCGGGAGGCAAGAGCGCCAACAGTGCGGTTGCCGCAGCAAGACTCGGCGCCGATGTCGTTTTTTGTGCAAGAATCGGAAATGATGCCCACGGCAAGGCGCTTCTTTCGTGCTACACCGCAGAGGGTATTGACACAAGATATATCAAGACCGACAAGTGGCACCAGACGGGGCTTGCGGCAGTTTTTGTTGAAAACAGCGGTGACAACCGCATTATAGTATACCCCGGTGCAAACGATGCACTCACCGCCGAGGACATTGAGGAGGCCCTCACCTGCTACCCCGATGCGCTTCTTATGCAGCTTGAGGTAGACTCGCAGACGGTTCTTGCGGCAATAGCTCAGGCAAATTCGCAAAACATTCCTGTTTTCCTTGACGCAGGGCCGGCAGACAGAAACCTTGATCTTTCAAGGCTCGGCAGACTTGAGGTATTCTCGCCCAACGAGCTTGAGGCATATGCCTATACGGGTATACGCCCATCAGGCATTGACAGCTATATCAGAATTTGTCTTGATCTATACTCAAGACTGAACACAAAATACATTATTTTAAAGCTTGGCGAAAAGGGCGCATACATATATGACGGCAAGGTAGGCGAGGCTGTGCCTGCATACTATGTCAGAGCCGTCGATACGACGGCGGCAGGTGATGCTTTTACCGCGGCGCTTACATACGAGTATCTTCGCAGCGGCGATATAAGAAGTGCCTGCAAATATGCAAACGCCGTAGGCGGTCTTGCAGTTACAAGAACAGGCGCTATGACATCACTTCCGACCGAAAAGGAAGTAATTGAATTTATTAAAAGTTTCCAATAATTTTTACATACAGCTGAGAAAGGCAGGAATTATAAAATGGCAAAATACGGCAAAATACTGCTCAAGCTCTCGGGAGAAGCTCTCTCTGCCGGAGCAGACGGAATTTTAAACTTTGACACAATCGACGAGGTTGCAGGCAAAATCAAAAAGTGCGTTGACGCCGGCTCGAGATTTGCAATAGTTGTCGGTGGCGGCAACATCTGGAGAGGCAAGACAGGCACACAGATTACCCGCACACGCTCAGATCATATCGGTATGCTTGCAACCGTTATAAACTCTCTCGCTATGGCGACAGGTCTGCAGAACGCAGGCGTTGATACTGTTGTTATGACGGCAATCCCCATGCAGCAGATTGCTGAGCCTTATGTTATCGATAAGGCAAAGGCATATCTCGACGAGGGCAAAACTGTGATTGTAGCCTGCGGCTCGGGCAATCCTTTCTTCTCGACAGACACAGCGGCAATCCTGCGCGCAGTCGAGCTTGAGGTTGATATTGCGATGTTTGCAAAGAATATCGACGGCGTATACACCGCCGATCCCAAGAAAGACCCCACAGCAGTGAAGCTTGACGAGATAAGCTACGACGATATTATCAAAAAAGACCTTGCAGTTATCGACTGCACAGCGTCGGCCATGGGCAGAGAAAACAAGATGCCTGTGCTTTTGTTCGGTCTTAACGACCCCGAGAACATCTGCCGCGCCGTAAACGGCGAAAAGCTGGGCACAATAGTACAGTAAACAACAAATAATATTAAATAAAGGAGAACCACTATGACTCTCAACACAAAAGACTTTGAAGAAAAAATGAAAAAGACCCTCTCTGCATACGAATCAGAGCTTGGCACAATCAGCGCAGGCAGAGCAAACCCTACAGTACTCGACAAGGTAAAGGTTGACTACTACGGCTCGCCCACTGCTATAAATCAGGTTGCGGAGGTTAAGATCCCCGACGCGAGAACTATCGTTATCCAGCCCTGGGACTCAACTCTTTTGAAGACTATCGAAAAGGCAATCCAGATTGCAGACATCGGTCTTGTTCCCCAGAACGACGGTAAGGTTATAAGAATCTCGTTCCCTCAGCCCACAGAGGAACGCCGCCGTGAGCTTACAAAGCAGGTTTCGGGCATGGGCGAAAAGGCAAAGGTTGCTCTGCGCAATATCAGACGCGACGCCAATGACAAGATTAAAGATATGACAAAGAAAAAGGAAATGACAGAGGACGAGCAGAAGATTTCCGAAAAGAATGTTCAGGACCTCACAGAAAAGTTCATCAAGGAAGTTGATGCAATCACATCCAAAAAAGAAAAAGAAATAATGGAAATTTAACATCATGGGATTTTTTTCTGACAAAAATCATTTAAACGAGCATCTTTTGCCCGAGGTTCTGCCCGAACATGTCGCCTTTATTATGGACGGCAACGGCAGATGGGCAAAAAGACGCGGTCTTCCGCGCACCGCAGGACACCAGAGAGGTGTAAAGGTTTTTGAGGATATTATCGAAATGTGCTTCACCGCAGGCGTAAAAACAGTTACTGTATACGCTTTTTCAACAGAGAACTGGAAGCGCCCCGACACAGAGGTCGACTATATCATGAAGCTGCTTGACAGCTATCTTGACATATGTATCGAGAAGTGTCTTAAAAAAGGCATCCGCATGAGAGTTATCGGCGACAAATCTGCCTTCCCAAAAGGAATGCTCGACAAAATGCTCGACGCAGAAGCTCGCACCGAGCATCTGCAATACAACCTCAACATTGCCCTCAACTACGGCTCACGCGCAGAGATCTGCCACGCCGTAAACACACTTATCGCCAAGGGCAAAACCGAAATCACAGAGGAGGATATTTCCTCCGAGCTTTATACCGCGCCTGTCGGTGACCCCGACCTCATTGTGCGCACAGGCGGAGAGCTCAGGCTTTCCAACTTCCTTATGTGGCAGGCGTCGTATTCGGAATTTTATTTTACAGATACATTCTGGCCCGACTTCGGCAAAAAGGACCTTTACCGTGCATTCGCAAAGTATGCAAAAACTCACCGACGCTTCGGCGGTCTGTGACAGACGGAGGATTTTTATGCTACAAAGAATTATTACGGGTGCCGTTGCGCTCATAATCTTTATTCCCGTTCTCTTTCTGTCATCCACAATAGTTTTTAACATAGTTATCGGCATACTGTCGTTTGTGGGAGTGTACGAAATGCTGCGCTGCACAGGGCATCTTAAGCACTGGTTTCTGGCAACACCCGCGCTTATGTACTCTATCGCAGGTCCGCTTCTTGCACGCACTCGCTTTTCGACATCATACGGACTGCTTTTGAGCATAACGCTCATATTTATGTTCCTTTTGCTGTTTATCCATGTCTTCAAGACCGATAAGATAAACACAAGCGACATATCAACTGTGTTTATGACAACTGTTTATATCACAGTTGCCTTTACGAGTATTATCAAGCTCCGCGATGTCGCAAACATAGGCGGATATATCTATCTTTACATTTTTATAGGTGCATGGGTTACAGACACCTTTGCATATTTTAGCGGCAGGTTTTTCGGCAGGCACAAGCTTATCCCCAAAGTCAGTCCCAAAAAGACTGTTGAAGGCTCGCTCGGCGGCATCATCTTCTGTGCGCTGGCGTTTGTTCTCTATTCATTCATTCTCGAAAGGGCATACGGCCTGTCACCCAATTATGTGCTGATATTTATTATCGGCGCAATTATATCTGTCATCTCGCAGCTCGGCGACCTTGCCGCGTCTGCTATCAAGAGGAACTACGGCATAAAAGACTTCGGTAGTCTTTTCCCTGGACATGGCGGTGTGCTCGACAGGTTCGACAGCATTCTCGCGGTAACACCGATACTCTTTATGCTTATCGGCAACATCGGTGTTGCGAACATTTTCAATCAGTAATATATTTTGAGAGAAATTCATACTTCGGATTTCTCTCAAAACATATATCGGTATTATCTTACTTCAAGAGGAAAAATTATGGAAAACAACAAGCTATGTATCTTAGGCTCAACAGGCTCAATCGGCACACAGGCGCTTGAGGTGGCTTCTCATACAGGTATGACAGTCGACGGCATATGCGCCGACAGCAACATCACACTGCTCGAGCAGCAGATAAGAAAGTATAAGCCTGCCTTTTGTGCTGTCAAGAATCGTGATGCCGCAAAAGAACTGAAAATCGCAGTTGCAGATACCTCTGTCAAGATTATTGACGGACAGGATTCGCCTTGTATTCTCGCGCAGGAAACTGCGGCAGGCACAGTTGTGAATTCCATAATCGGACTTGCAGGTCTTCTTCCCACTCTCAGCGCCATTGACGCAGGAAAAAATCTTGCCATTGCCAACAAGGAAACTCTTGTTGCAGCAGGCAGTATCGTAATGAGCAGAGTGAAAGAAAAAGGCATACGCCTTTTGCCTATCGACAGCGAGCACTGTGCGATACACCAGTGTATAGGAAAAAACGACAAGAGTGAAATATCAAAGCTTATCCTCACAGCCTCGGGTGGACCGTTTTTTGGTAAGGACAGGGAGTATGTAAACTCTGCCACCATTGAAATGGCACTAAAACACCCCAACTGGAGTATGGGCAGAAAGATTACGATAGACAGCGCCTCGCTTGTCAACAAGGGGCTTGAGCTTATTGAGGCAATGTGGCTTTTTGATATGCCTGAGGACAAAATTGATGTTGTAGTCCACAGAGAGAGCATTATCCACTCTATGGTAGAATACAAGGACAGCTCTGTTATGGCGCAGCTTGCTGTGCCAGATATGCGGCTTTGCATACAGTACGCCCTGCTCGGAACTGCAAAGTGCGACGGACTGACACCGAAGCTTGATTTTTCTTCGCTGCGCTCGCTTTCTTTCTACGCGCCCGACAACGATGTCTTTCCGAGCATCTCTATGGCAAGAAAAGCCGCACGCACAGGCGGCACAATGCCTTGTATATTCAACTCGTCAAACGAGGCGTGCGTTGATCTGTTTCTTGGCAGGAAAATTGCTTTCGGCGACATCTTCACCCTCATACAAAAGGCTATGGACAATGTTGCGCCTAAGTTCGGAAAGCTCACGCTTGACGACATTCTCGAGGCAGACAGGCTCTCACGCGAGTTTGTATATAAGAGCGCTGAAAATGGAAATTTCAATAAATAATTATTCTGCCTTTGCATAAACTCTATTATATCAAGGGCGGAGGAAAAAAGATGTTTTCTGTTATAATTGCAATCATTCTTTTTGGAGCAATAGTGCTCATACACGAGCTCGGGCATTTTGTGAGTGCAAGGCTGTGTAAGGTTAAAATAAATGAATTTTCTATCGGCATGGGTCCGAAGATTTTCTCGAGGTGCGGCAAGGACGGCATCTTCTATTCCCTGCGTGCTCTGCCTATAGGCGGTTATGTCAGCATGGCAGGCGAGGACGAGGAATCGTCCGACAGCGACGCCTTCTGCAACAAGACAAAGCTGCAGAGGTTTTCTATTCTTGCGGCAGGAGCAACTATGAATATCCTGCTCGGATTTCTCCTGCTTTTAATATCAACAAGCGGAAGCGAAATGTACTCAAACAAGATTGAATCTTTCCGCATTTACGACAAAAACCAGAATATTGTGTCGGAATATCAGGGACTTTTGCCGGGAGATGAAATACTGTATGTCGGCTCGTCAAAGATTAACATAAGCTATGATTTCCGCTTTGCAGCAATGCGCCAAGGTGCCCATCCCTGCGATATTACCGTGCTGCGTGATGGAAAAAGAGTTGTCATTGAGGGTTTCTCTTTTCCGACAATAACCGACTCGGGCAACATTTTTGGAAATCCGTATTTCTTTATGCCCGAAAGGATAGAAAAAACTCCGTTTGCCGTCATAAGAGAGTCGTTTTATCAGACAGGCTCGACCATAAAAACAGTAGTATTATCACTGTATGACATTATCACGGGAAGATACGGTGCCGAGGCAGTATCGGGTCCTGTCGGAGTTGTGTCGGAGATAAGCAGCGCGACAAAATCGGGGGTTCTCCCCCTTTTGCAGCTCGCAGCGATGATAACGATAAATGTGGGAGTGTTCAATCTCCTGCCCTTTCCGGCGCTTGACGGCGGAAGAATAGTTTTCCTCGGAATTGAAGCAATAACAAGAAAGAAAATCAACCAAAAGGTTGAGGGATATATAAACTTTGCAGGTCTTATGATACTGTTCGGTCTTATGATAGCTATAACATTCAAGGATTTTGCAAAGCTGTTCTCATAAAGAAAAGAGGTATAGTATGAACGAAAGAAGAAAATCAAGAGAAGTGTCGCTCGGCACAAAAAAGCTCGGCGGCAGCAACCCTATTCTCATACAGTCTATGACATTTACAAAGACAAAGGACAAGGAAAAAACTCTTGAGCAGATTCTCTCGCTCGAGCGTGCAGGCTGTGATATAGTCCGTTTTTCTGTCCCCGATGAGGAATCGGCGCAGGCTATATCCTACCTTAAGGAGCACACAAGCATACCTCTTGTTGCCGACATCCACTTCAACTATCGTCTTGCGCTTATGGCGGCAGAGCGCGGTATTGACAAAATTCGCATAAACCCCGGAAACATCGGCGACGACGACAGAGTAAAGGCTGTTGCCGATATGTGCAGATCAAAAAACATTCCGATAAGAATCGGAGTAAACGGCGGCTCACTCGAAAAGCATATTCTCGCAAAGCACGGCTCGCCCACACCGGAGGCACTGTGCGAGAGTGCAATGTACCATGTGAAACTGCTTGAAAAGTTTGACTTTCACGACATTGTCGTATCAATAAAATCGTCAACCGTTGCAAATACCGTTTTTGCAAACAGGCTCTTTGCACACAGCTGTGACTATCCGATACACCTCGGAGTTACCGAGGCAGGCACTGAGCGTATGGGTATCATAAAATCGTCGGCAGGTATCGGCTCACTGCTTATCGACGGCATAGGCGACACACTGCGAGTATCTCTCACGGCAGAGGTTGAAAAAGAGGTTGCCGCAGCGCGTGACCTGCTCAAGGCTCTCGGTCTTCGCGGAGGCATCAATATTATCTCCTGCCCCACCTGCGCGAGAACCAACATCAATGTTATCGGTATGGCAAACAAGCTTCAGGAGCTTCTGCACGACTGTGACAAGAATATAAAGGTCGCCGTCATGGGCTGTGCTGTAAACGGTCCGGGCGAGGCAGCTGAGGCAGATATAGGTATTGCAGGCGGAATAGGCGAGGCTCTGCTTATTAAAAAAGGTGAAATTGTCGGAAAAATTCCCGAGGAAAGCTGTATTGAAGTTCTGCTTTCCGAAATCGAAAAACTCTAAAAGCAAGGAAAAAAAGGAAAAATGTCAAAAAGTTTTCTTGAAAAATTCAATAAATATCAGCCCGACTACATAGTTCAAAAGGCAACAGACAAGATTACCGACTACAGAATAAGAATAGATAAAGACTCCCGTCAGCTTATCTGCGATATTGATTTTTCGGAATATGTCAGCTTTGAAACGATTATCGAACTAGAGCGTGGTATCAAGGAGTCTTATGAGCTTTCTTTTATGAGAGTTGTGCCTCACTATGACAGTTCTTACTTCTCTCTTTCTGTATTTCCCGATATTCTTCTCGAAATGCGCCGCGTGTCGGCGCTTGCCAACGGATTTTTTGACAATGCCGAGGTGTCAGAGCAGCTTCATGTTGTAAGCTACGACAACGAGAGCGACCTTGTTGACAGCGAGGGGGAGCTTGTTGCAAATCTGCGTCACAGCGACAAGGATGTCATAAATATCGACCTGCACAACGGCGGCAAATCAATACTACAGTTTGCAGGCTGCGATAAAATTATCGAAAGAATCATCTATGATATGTTCGGTGTGTCGCGCAGGATTATATTCACAGGCAACACATCCATTACATATAGCGAACTTTGCGAGATGATACCCGTCCCCGAGATTGACCCGAGGGCGTTTGAATACACACCCCCACCTCCGCAGGCAGCAAATGACGGCGGATTCCGTAAGTTTTCTCAGAACGGATTCAAAAACACTCCCAAGGCTCCGCCCTGCCCTACAAAAACATCGATTTTTACCGACGGAGCTCGCGCCTATGTCGACTACGACAACGCGATTGCCGTGTCGGGCAATATGAAATTTGATATATCAGAGCCGACAGTTATTACAGGCGCACTTACAAATATAGATATAATCCCGATAAGAAATCTTGAGATTGACACAGGCACCTTTGTTGTCTGCGGCAAGGTGTTTGGATATGAGAAAAAGCTCACAAAGAGCGGAGAAAAATATATTGCCTCGTTCTTTATCACAGATAACGACTCGTCTGCGCCCGTTAAATTTATTTTTAATGCGTCCGAAAAGGACAAGTTTGCCCCTCTCGAAAGCTCACCTGCCGTAATACTCAAAGGGCAGACAGGCTCCGACCGCTACGACGGCACTCTTGTCATAAAGCCTCTTGCAATATCTGCAGTAAAGCTTATAACCCGCAAGGACAACGCCCCTGAAAAGAGAGTTGAGCTCCATCTTCATACCAAAATGTCGCAGATGGACGCGACTATTGAGCCTGCCGATGTTATAAAGACGGCGGCTGCCTGGGGACAGGACGCTATAGCCGTTACCGACCACGGAAATCTGCAGGCGTTCCCTCAGATAATGAAAGCGGCAAAAAAGAGTGGCGTCAAGGTAATCTACGGTGTTGAGGCATATTTTGTTGACGATACCGCAAGAGCACTTTACGGCGAGGTTAACGCAAACTTTCTTGAAGACGAATTTGTAGTGTTTGACCTTGAAACAACAGGTCTTTCGGCGCAGACCTGCGCTATCACCGAAATAGGTGCAGTAAAGTACAAGGCAGGCACTGTTACTGAAAAGTTCTCGAGTTTTGTAAATCCCGGAATGCCAATCCCTCCTGAGGTTGTAAAGCTCACAGGTATTACAGACCAGATGGTAGCCGATGCGGAAACTATCGACAAGGTGCTTCCGAAATTCCTCGAATTTGCAGGTAACGATGTACTCGTTGCACACAATGCGTCTTTTGATATAAGCTTTATCAGAGCTGCGGCAGAAAAATGCAGAATCCCCTTCAATCCTGCATTTATCGATACGCTTCCTATGTCAAGACAAATAAATTCCGAGCTCAAAAATCACAAGCTAGACACCCTCGCCGATTATTTCGGACTTGGTGATTTTGACCACCACAGAGCTTACGAGGACGCGCATATGCTTGCGCTCATCTTTGATGCTATGGCAAAGAAAATGAAAAGCGAGGGCGTTATAAACACCGACCAGCTCAGCCATCTTATGAGCCAGTCGTCAGACCCAAAGAAAATGAAGAGCTATCATCAGATAATACTTGTGAAAAATCTTACGGGTCTTAAGAATCTCTACAAGCTTGTATCGGCCTCTTATCTGCAGTATTTCCACAGAACCCCGCGTATTCCCAAAACTCTTCTTTCCGAATACCGCGAGGGTCTCATCATCGGCTCAGCCTGCGAGGCAGGCGAGCTGTATCGCGCAATACTCGAGCGCAGACCCTGGAACGACCTTAAGAATATTGCAGATTTTTACGATTACCTTGAGATACAGCCTCTTGGCAACAACCAGTTCCTGCTTGACAACGGAACACTTGAAAACAAAGAAGCTCTCATCGAGATAAACAAGCAGATAATAAAACTCGGCAAGGAGCTCGGCAAGCCTGTTGTCGCAACAGGTGATGTACACTTTAGAGAGCCGGAGGACGAGATATACCGCAAGATACTCCTTGCAGGACAGAAGTTCTCGGACGCAGACAAGCACATTCCTCTATATATGAGAACAACACAGGAAATGCTCGACGAATTTGACTATCTTGACAAGGAAACGGCATACGAGATTGTTGTCACCAACACAAGAAAAATTGCGGCGATGACCGAGGAGATTCTCCCCATACCCGACGGCAACTATCCGCCGTCGATGGAAGGCACCGAGGAGGAGCTTACCAACTTCTGCTACGAGCTTGCTCACGAGTGGTACGGCGACCCTCTGCCCGAAATAGTTGAAACAAGACTCGAAAAGGAGCTCACATCTATTATCAAAAACGGCTTTGCGGTGCTCTATATCATCGCGCGCCGACTTGTAAAATACAGTGAGGAAAAGGGCTATCTTGTAGGCTCGAGAGGCTCGGTAGGCTCGTCATTTGTTGCAACAATGGCAGGTATTACAGAAGTAAATCCCCTGCCACCCCACTACCGCTGCGAAAAATGCAAGTATTCGGAATTCATTACCGACGGCTCGGTAGGCTCCGGCTTTGACCTGCCCGACAAGAGCTGCCCCAACTGCTCGCACCCCATGCTGCACGACGGACATGACATTCCTTTTGAAACATTCCTCGGCTTCAACGGCGACAAGTCGCCTGATATCGACCTCAACTTCTCGGGAGATATACAGGGCGAGTGCCACAAGTATACAGAGGTGCTCTTCGGCGCCGAAAATGTGTTCCGTGCAGGAACACTCGGAACTCTTGCCGAAAAAACAGCTTTCGGCTATGTAAAGAAGTATGAGGAGGACCACGGAGTAGTCCTCAACAAGGCGGAGGAAACCCGTCTTTCGCAGGGCTGCGAGGGAGTCAAGAGAACTACAGGACAACACCCGGGCGGAATTATTGTTATTCCCAAGGAATACACAGTATATGACTTTACGCCCGTACAGCACCCCGCCGATGACCCGAACTCCAATATTATCACAACCCACTTTGCTTTTGAATATCTGCACGATACAATCCTCAAGCTCGATATGCTCGGACACGATGTGCCGACAAAATACAAGGCGATCGAGCGCTATACGGGCATGAATATTCTCGACACACCCCTTAACGATGAAGGCGTTATGGAGCTATTTGCCTCCACAAAGTCACTCGGAGTCGAGCCTGCAGACATCAACAGCCCTGTAGGCACATTCGGTCTTCCCGAGTTTGGCACAAAATTTGTAAGACAAATGATTGTCGACTCCAAGCCAAAGAATTTTTCGGACCTCTTGCAGATTTCGGGACTTTCACACGGTACCGATGTATGGCTCGGCAATGCGCAGGAGCTCATCAAGGAAGGTGTATGTGATATTTCACAGGTTATCGGAACACGAGATAACATCATGGTTTATCTTATATACAATGGTCTTGAAAAGGGTCTTGCTTTCAGGATCATGGAGGATGTACGAAAAGGCAAGGGACTTAAGCCCGAGTATGAAGAAGCTATGGTTGCACAAAATATACCCGACTGGTATATAAAATCGTGCAAAAAAATCAAGTATATGTTCCCCAAGGCACACGCAGCAGCGTATGTTATATCAGCTCTCAGGCTCGGATGGTACAAGGTACACAAGCCGCTTGAGTTTTATGCTGCTTTCTTCACGGTGGCGCCCGGCGGCTTTGACGCCGAAATTGTCGGCAAAGGCAAGAGCGAGGTAGAGCGCACTATCAGGGAAATTGAGGACCTGGGCACTGCAGCAAAGCAAAAGGACAACGAAACTCTTTCGACAATGCAGCTTGTAAACGAAGCTATGGCAAGAAAGATAAAGTTCTTGCCTGTGGATCTGTATAAATCAAAGGCCTATGACTTTGTTCCCGAGGACGGCGCGATAAGAATGCCTTTCTCCTCTCTCCCCGGACTCGGCGAGGCAGCAGCGCTGAATCTTGAGAACACCATAAAATCAGAGGAAATCATCTCGCGCGAGGAGCTTCGTCAAAAAAGCGGAATAACTAAAGCAGTTATAGAAATACTCACGCGTAACGGTGTGCTCGACTCGCTGCGTGAAACAAATCAGCTTACATTCTTTTAACAGAAAGGAAAAAAACATGAGCTTTAACGCAGAAAAAGTGACAAAAGACATCATAAAATGGATACAGGAATGGTTTGACACAAACGGCAAGGGCTGCAATGCCGTGCTCGGCATTTCGGGCGGCAAGGACAGCTCGGTATGCGCCGCTCTGTGTGCAAAGGCGCTCGGAAAAGACAGAGTTATCGGTGTTCTTATGCCAAACGGCGAACAGGGCGATATTGATGTTGCAAGAGCGCTGTGCGAGCACCTCGGTATCGCAAGTATGGAAATCAACATCAAGGACTGCTACGACGGTCTTATGAAGCAGCTCAGCTCAAAGCTCACTGAGGTATCGCACCAGACAATATGCAATCTTCCGCCAAGGCTCCGTATGTCGGCAGTATACGCCGTATCCCAGTCGGTAAACGGCAGGGTTGTCAATACCTGCAATCTGTCTGAGGACTGGGTAGGATACTCGACAAGATACGGTGATTCTGTCGGAGATTTCAGCCCCCTGTCAAGGCTCACGGTTGCAGAAGTCAAGGAGATAGGCAGAACTCTCGGGCTTCCCGATATGTTTGTCGACAAGACACCTATCGACGGACTGTGCGGCAAGACAGACGAGGACAATCTCGGGTTTACCTACGCTGTGCTTGATAAGTACATCAGGACGGGCGTCTGTGAGGACGAGGCAACAAAAGAAAGGATTGACAGAATGCATAGGAACAATCTTTTCAAGCTCGAGCTTATGCCGGTGTTTGAATACATCCCCGAATAAAAGCAAAAGGAGTGCAAAAGCACTCCTTTGTTTATTATATTTCTATACCAAAAAGCTTTTCTGCGTTGGCGTGGAAAATCTTTTCATAAGCAGCATCTGAAAGACCCAGTGATAAAAGTCTGTCGACTTCCGACTTTGGAGCCCACATCGGATAGTCTGTGCCAAACAGCACTCTATCCTCGCCATAGACTGCGATAAGCTCGCGTATTCTGTCATCCGACATCGCAAAGAACGATGACGAGCAGTCAACATACAGATTCGGATAGCCCGGAAGTCGCTTTTCTGCCTCATCCCACACCGAATAGCCGCCAAAATGTGCGCCTATTGCGACAAGATTTGTGTATATATCAAGAATAGGCATAATTCTGTTGGGATTTGACATATCATATCGCTTGTCCCCGAGATGAAAAAGAATAGGACATCTGCCCTCGCAAAGCTCATAAATCTTAAGACATCTGTAATCGTCAAGCTTAAAGCCCTGTATGTCTGGATGGAGCTTTACTCCGCGAAGTCCGAGTGACAAAAGCTCGTCAAGATCCCTTTTGATATCATCACTATCCGGATGCAGTGTGCCGAGCCCCGTCATCTTTCCGCCGCTTTCAGCTACCGCGTTTGCTATAAAATGATTGATAGACGAAACCTGCTCGGGCTTTGTGGCGACCGACTGCACCACAAAGTGGTCTACACCACCCTCGGCACCAACATTCATAAGCGTACCGACAGTGCCGTCATATGTCATATCAATGCCGTAGAACCTGCCTGTACTCTGCGACGCCTTGACGGCGATTTTGTCAGGATATATGTGGCAGTGCGAGTCAATTATTTTATATTTTTTCAAAAGCCTCACCTCATCGAGAAAATAAAAATCCTGAACGCTCTTTGCGTTCAGGATGTGTGGTGGGAGTTAACGGGATCGAACCGCTGACCCTCTGCTTGTAAGGCAGATGCTCTCCCAGCTGAGCTAAACTCCCATATATTGTCCTCTCGGAACAAAAGATATTATATCACAGTTGACTTTATTTGTCAATAGCTTTTTTTGATTTTTTTATTATTTTTTCGGACGGCAGTTTCTGCCGTCCGAAAGTTTTATGCACGGATATAGCTGTTTAAAAACTCGCGTGTTCTCTCGTGTGCAGGATTATCAAAGATAACCTCAGGACTTCCCTCTTCCACAATACGACCCTCGTCCATAAAGATGATCTTGTTTGATACTTCCTTGGCAAAGCCCATTTCATGAGTTACAATTATCATGGTAATATTTTCCTTGGCAAGTGCCTTAAGCGTTGCAAGCACCTCAACTGTAAGCTCAGGGTCGAGAGCTGATGTAGGCTCGTCAAAAAAGAGAATTTCGGGGCTGAGTGCAAGTGCTCTTGCGATAGCATCTCTCTGCTGCTGACCTCCCGAGAGCTGACAGGGATAAAAGTTCGCCTTGTCGGCAAGACCAACTCTTTCGAGATATCTCATTCCGACTTCCTTTATATTGCCGTCAAATCTCTTGAGTCCGTCCTTTGACAAAAGCTCCATTGCAAGGGTAACATTCTCAAGTGCAGTATACTGCGGAAAAAGATTGAAATTCTGAAAAACAAGCCCGAATCTGAGTCTGCTCGCACGGATATCCTTTTCCTTGAGCTTCTGCGCGGTCTGCGCATCAAAAATTTTCTCACCGTCTACAAAAACCTCGCCCTTTTCGGGGATTTCAAGAAAGTTAAGACAGCGAAGCAGCGTTGTCTTGCCGTTTCCCGACGATCCGATGACAGATACTACATCTCCTCTTTCGATAGAAAAAGAGATGTCTTTCAAAACCTCGGTCTTGCCGAAGCTCTTATATAGTCCTTTTACTTCAAGTATAGGCATAAAAGTATCTCCTTTCTCTCGGCTCAGCCTTTGTAATAGTCAAGCTTCTTTTCGATATAGCCGAAAATAAGCGTAAGTACTCCGCAAAAAGCCAGGTAAAAAAGTCCCGAATAAAACAGCGGCCAGAGTATATGCTCACTGTTCATGAGTCTTTTGGCATTCCAGGTTATTTCGTAAACCATAATTGTGTTTGCAAGAGCAGTGTCCTTGACAAGGGTCAGAAACTCGTTACCCATCGGTGGAATTACCCTCTTTACAACCTGCATAAGTACAATCTTGAAAAACACCTGTCTTTTTGTAAGACCTAAAACAGCCCCTGCCTCATACTGACCCTTGGGAATGCCCTCGATACCGCCTCGGAAAATTTCCGAAAAGTAGCAGGCGTAATTTATAACAAAGGCTATCATAACGGCAACAAATGTATCCATGCCGTATATTCCCATAAGTCCCGGTCCAAAGCCAAAAACAATGAGCTGCAGCATAAGAGGCGTACCGCGTATTATCCATATAAGAGTCTTTATCGGCCACTTGATAATCTTGAATCTGCTCATAGAGCCAAACGAAATTATAAGTCCGAGAGGAAGCGCCATAAGCAGAGTGAGCGCAAAAATCTTGAATGTTACCGCCAGACCTTCGAGCAGGCTGAGGGTAACAGTAATAAACATTGACATAGTCACCTTTTCCAAAACTTATTAAAAAGGCAGCCGCAAGCGTCTGCCTTTTTGTAGCTATAAGCTTTTGTTTTTATCAGAATGCGAGGGTAAGACCATACTTCTCAGCGAGTGCGGGAAGTGTGCCATCCTCATTGAGTTCAGCAATAGCAGCGTCAACGCTGTCACGAAGATCTGTATCTGCCTTTCTGAAGCCGATACCGTATTCCTCGGATGAAAGCGCGATTGAGTAGCCGAGGTCTTCGTAGCTTGTGCCCTCTGCTGTGATAGCCTTAGCCATTGTAATATCGATTACACAAGCGTCTGCCTGCTTGCCTGCAACTGCAAGAACTGCGTCCTGCTGTGTGGCAACAGGTGTATAAGTGTCGTCAAGACCGTTGTTAATGATAGCTTTCTCACCTGCGGAGCCTGCTTCGGCTGCAAGCTTGAGGTCCTTGAGGCTTTCGATGTCAGCGTAATTGTCAATAACATCCTTGCTCATTACAACAACCTGTGCGTTTTTAACATAAGGTGTTGATACGATACAGTTTGCAAGAACTTCATCGGCAATTGTCATGCCGTTCCAGATACAGTCGATCTGATTGGCGTCAAGTGTTACAAACTTTGTGTCCCAGTTGATTTCAACAAATTCGGGCATAACGCCGAGCTTTGCGCAAACTGCGTTTGCAAACTCTGTATCAAAGCCTGTAAGGTCGCCGTTTTCGTCCATGTAGTTCATAGGCTCGTAGATTGTGTAGCCGATAACAAGTGTGTCTGTCTCAGCCGCAGGTGCACAGCCTGTGAAAACTGCAAGTGAAAGCATAAGTACAAGTAAAATGGATGTAATCTTTTTCATTTCTTTATCCTCCAAATGAAATATGTGTTTCGCTTTAGTGAATTAAAGCGTTGTTATATTATATATTATACCACCCTTTTATAAAAAATCAAGAGCTTTTCCATAAAAAAACAAATTTTTTTACAAGGATGAATATATATTCCTTTCACTTAAGATACTAAATGTGCCAAAAATAGAAAGGATGAGCCTTTAAAATGCAAAAAAACGCGAAAAGCAGCGAAAAAAGTATCGCCTGTGATATTTTTTCGGAAATGAAAAAGACAGGTGTCGGCAGACCGCTGTTATTGCTTGCGGAAGTTTCGAAAAGCTTTTACACCATTCACTCTGTCTGCCGCAGAGCGCAAAAAAACGGGAACTGCACAGAGCTGTCCGGCGAGCTTTTGTGGTTGTCGGAGAATTACTTTAATATCGAAAAAGAATACCGCGTTATAAGGACATCCCTCAGAAAATGCGGCAAGCTACAGCTGAGCGGCAGACTTCCTCGTCTTTTTTCAGGAGCAAAAAAATACCTTGAAAAATGCAACGGAAAGCTCGGCTGCAACGAGGTTCACGCTATAATAACAGTGCTTGACAACAACACCAAGGACGGCTGCAGCTGCGCTGACCTTGACAGTGCACAGCTGCTTATAAAAAGTGCTGTGATTTGCTATATAGGCTCCCTATGCGAGGCTCTTTGCTGCAACGACGAGGCAGACAGTACTGCCCCTGCAGAAGCAGTGTCAAACTCGATAAAAACCTTAAAGTACCTGTCTGCTCACCTATATGAGGACAGCATAGGCGAATGTCTTATCGAAAATACACTCGCGCGTGACCCTGCAGGAGTATATCAGGGTATGAGCGAGGGCACAAAGGCTCTTTACCGCAAAAATCTCGCAAGACTTGCAAAAAAGCGCCGCGTCAGCGAATATGCTCTTGCGACAGAAATTGTTGAAACAGCAAGCAAAGGGGACAACGAAAAGAGCCGTCATATAGGCACATATCTGCTAACTCCGGCAAAGGGCGGCAGACTGTATTTTGCTCTTTGGTATATTGCAGGCTTTGCACTCGCGCTTGTTTTTTCGGGAGGAAATCCCTTTATATACCTGCTTTTGACCTTTCCGGTGAGAGAGGCGGTAAAGCAGCTGTTTGACTTTATCTATCCGAAAATCTGCAAAAAAAGCTCTCCCATTCTGCCGAGGCTTGAGCTTGACGCTATACCCGAGAGTGCCACAACCCTTTGTGTCATAACAACGCTCCTTTGCGGAGAAAAGAACGACAGCACGGTGTTTGACAGGCTTGAGAAAATCTACAATGCCAACAGCGGAGAAAATATATATTTCGGAATTCTCGGTGACCTGCCCGACAGCGACACCGCCACAACGAGTGCCGACGAAAGCATCAAGGCATACGCGCGAGGCAGAATAAGCTCTCTTAATACCAAATACGGCAATCACTTTTTCTTTTTTGTACGCAACCGGCGGTATTCCAAATCCGAAAAGCGCTTTATGGCATACGAGCGCAAGAGAGGCGCTCTTGTCGAACTTGTAAGACTGATAAAGGGAAAGTCTACAAGTTTCGACACCCAGGAGCTGCCCGAAGCGGAAGAAGAAAACGGCATTTTAAAAAAGGTAAAATATCTATTAACACTCGACGCAGACACAAACCTTAGTCTTGACGGAGTAAAAACTCTTGTATCGATAATGCTGCACCCCTGCAACAGGCCTGTAATTGACTACGAAAAAGGCATTGTGACAGAGGGTTACGGAGTGCTTCAGCCAAAAATGGCACCAAGCCTTGACAGTGCTGAAAAAACCGCTTTCTCGCGTATTATGTGCGGCAGCGGTGGTATAGACATATACTCGGGTGCGACATACGACACCTATCAGACACTGTTCGGCGAGGGAGTTTTTTGCGGAAAGGGGATTTTTGACGCCGACGCTTTTTATGAAGTAACAGACAATCTTGCCCCGTTTCCGGAGGATTATATCCTCAGCCACGATATACTCGAGGGAGCGCGTCTGCGTGCAGGTCTTGTTAGTGATATGGAGCTTACAGACTCGTTCCCGAAAAACGAAATCTCATATTTCAAGCGACTGCACAGATGGATAAGAGGAGATATACAGAATCTGCGCTTTTTGTTCTTCGGTTACCACGCAGGCGGTAAATACTATAAAAACCGCTTTTCGGTGCTCTCGCGCTACAAGATACTCGACAACGGCAGGCGCACTATATCCGAAATACTCTGTCTTGCGGGGATTGCAGTTTCCTGTTATCTTCCCGAAAAAAGAGCTCACCTTGTAATCTTTGCGTCACTTCTGCCGTATATTCTGCCATTTTTGCTTGATACTGTAAGTTTATTTTGTACCTTTGCCGCAAATACGGCGGCAAGGCGATTCTTCTCCAAGGGCGCAACAAGCGGTATCTGGCAAAGCTTTATGCGTATGCTTCTTCTTATCTCAATGCTGTGCAAGAATGCATTCTTATCCTTCGGTGCAATTATTCTGACATTTTACCGTATGTTTATATCCAAAACAAAGCTTCTTGAGTGGGTAACTGCAGTACAGGCAGACTCGGGCGAGCAGAATATACTGTTTTTTATAAGTAAGAATATTCTATCGGCAGTGGCAGGTGCGCTTCTTTTTATCTTTGCACCCTACGGAGTGCAGAAGATACTCGGATTTATGTTTTTTATTCTGCCGGTTGTGGCATATCTCACCTCAAAGGGTACAAAACAAAAATCTCCCATAGCTGAAAGCGACAAAAAAAAGCTATACTCATATGCTTGCGATATATGGAAATTCTTCTCAGAAAATGTAACGGCAAGTGATAACTTCCTGCCGCCCGACAATATTCAGCTGATCCCGTGTGAGAAGACAGCTCACCGCACCTCTCCGACAAATATAGGACTTTATCTTGTAAGCACGCTTGCAGCACGCGACTTTGAGCTTATTGACAGCCTTGAGCTATGCAGAAGAACATCCGACACTCTCTCAACCATCGAAAGGCTTCCAAAATGGAAGGGAAATCTCTTTAACTGGTACGACACCGAGAACTGCGAAATTCTGTTTCCGCCGTTTATATCGTCGGTAGACAGCGGCAACCTTGTCGCCTGCCTTATTACACTGCGCTCGGGTCTTTCGGAGTATACAGGAGAAGCTCCCGAGCTTGTAGAGGTGATAAAAAGAGTGTCGGCTCTTATCGGAAGTACCGACCTTGCCTGCCTGTACAACAAGGACCGCAATCTTTTTTCACTCGGTATAACGGTAAACGACAACGACATAACCCATGACGAAAACTGTTATGATATGCTGATGAGTGAGGCACGAATATTGAGCTATATTGCCGTAAGCTCCCGTACCGTTCCCAAAAGGCACTGGCAGGCGCTCGGGCGCCCGCTCATCAGCTCGTCGGGGTATATCGGTCTTGCCTCCTGGTCGGGCACGGCGTTCGAATATTTTATGCCACCGTTATTCCTGCCCTTCAAAAAAGGGTCTATGCTTTATGAAGCGATGCTCTTTACCCTGCGTGAGCAAAAAAAACAAAGTATACGCGGCGTGTGGGGCATATCTGAGAGCGGTTTTTTCTCTTTCGACAGAAAACTCAATTTTCAGTATAAGGCTTTTGGCGTACCGAGCCTCGGACTTATAAGGGGACTCGAAAAGGAGACTGTAATCTCGCCGTATTCGGTATTTTTGTCAATGTGCGTCGACAGAAAGAGCGCACTTTATAACCTTGACAGGCTTTCCCGTATGGGGCTCTACGGGAAATATGGTCTGTACGAGGCGGTTGACTTTACGCCTCAGAGAGTAAAGGCAGACTATGCTCCCGTAAAGAGCTATATGTCCCACCATCTCGGAATGAGTCTTGCCGCACTTTGCAACAGTGCTTTCGGCAACATTCTTGCAAAGCGATTCATAAAAGACCCCGGAATGTCGGCGGGCTCCGAGCTGCTTGAGGAAAAAATACCTGTCGATGCCGTAATACGCAGGGTAACTAAGCACCCCTTATCGCAGGAAAAATCACTGAACAAGCCTAAGCCCTTTGTACCCGATCCGTTTGACGGTGCGCAATGAGTGTTCATACTCGGCTACGATGACTTGAGTTTCATTTAATCAAAGAGTAAAATTTTATTTATTTGTGTTGATATAATCGGCAAAATATGGTAGAATATATTGTAATTAAGCGTAGGCGTCTGCCCTGCCGTGCCGGCAGGGTGCAGATAGCTTACGGGATTCGGAGGACAACAATGGAACGCATAAGGATACAGGACGGAATTTACCTCAATATTATAAAATCCGACAAGTTCAAAACCGATTATCTCGACTTCAATATACTTTTGCCGTTAAAGAAAGAAACGGCGTCGCACGCCGCCCTTTTGCCGATGGTGCTCAAGCGCGGATGCGAAAAATATCCGACAATGGCACAGCTTAACAAAAAGCTTGACTATCTTTACTCGACAAGCCTTTCTTCTCGCGTGCTAAAGCGCGGCGAGGTGCAGGTTGTGGGGTTTTTGTGCGACTTTCTGAGAGAATCGCTTCTCCCGCAGGGCGAAAAACTCATGGCTGAGGTTTTTGATATAATACGCTCTGTTATCTTTGAGCCAAAGGCCATATCTTCTGCCTTTGACAGCGAATTTGTCGAATCCGAGAAGAAAAATCTCTGTGACGCAATAGACTCTCTCATCAACAACAAAAACGCATACGCTATAAAGAAATGCCACGAGGCAATGTGCCGCGGTGAGAATTTTGCCGTAAACGAGCTAGGAGATATAGAATCAGTAAAAAGCATCACTCCCGGGTCGCTCTACGGCTTTTACAAGGAGCTTTTGCGCAGTGCGCGTTTTGAGATATTCTACACAGGACTGTGCGACAGCGAAACTATAAAGGGCTATATAAGCGATATGGTAAGCTCTCTTGAAAGAGGAAGCCTTTATACGCTGGGCACAAAGAAACTCGTATCAAAAAAAGAAAAACCCGAGGAAATAACCGAAGAAATGGAAGTGGCGCAGGGCAAACTTATTATGGGATTTTGCTCAGACCACACATTTTATGACAGCAACTACACCGCCTTTTCTCTCTTTAACGAGCTGTTTGGTGGTTCTCCCACGAGCAAGCTGTTTGAAAATGTGCGAGAAAAGCTCAGTCTTTGCTACTATTGCCGTTCTATTCCCGAGGCTCACAAGGGAATTCTCACGGTTGCGAGCGGAATTGAGGTAGATAACCGCGACAGCGCGGTAAATGAAATTCTTCTGCAGCTTGAAAATGTAAAAAACGGTATTATATCGGATGAAGAAATGGATTCTGCAAGAAAATCACTCATCAACGCCTATCGCGAGCTTTACGACGACGGAACAAGCCTGCCGCTGTGGTATCTGTCACGCATTATTGCAGGAAATACAAAAACCATTGAAGATGTGATAGACGAGCTTCGTGAGATTACAAAGAAAGACATTGCAGAATGCGCAAAGAAGGTTTGTCTTAACACAGTATATTTCTTAAAAGGAACACTTAAGAGCGGAGGTGACGAGCAGTGACAGAATTTTTGACAAAAGAAAACAAGGCAATAGACGAAAAATACTATTATCTCAAGCACAAAAGCGGTCTTTCTGTGTATGTTGTTCCCAAGAATCACGGCACAAGCTTTGCTGTTTTCGGCACAGACTTCGGCTCTGTTGACAATCATTTCAAGGTAGACGGCACAGAGCATACTCTGCCCGACGGCATTGCACATTTTCTCGAGCACAAGCTGTTTGAAAATGAGGATGGTATCGACACATTCAAAAAATATGCCGAGTACGGCGCCTCTGCAAACGCCTACACCTCAAGCGACAGGACGGTATATCTTTTCTCAGCGACAGAAAATATCCCCGAATCTCTCGAAATACTTCTCGATTTTGTAACTCACCCATACTTTACAAAAGAAACGGTACAAAAGGAACAGGGCATCATCGGGCAGGAAATCCGTATGTACGACGACAATCCCGGCTGGAGACTCTACTTCAATATGCTCACAGCTCTTTACCACAAGCACTCTGCAAGGATCGACACGGCAGGTACGGTCGAAACTATTGCCGAAATCACTCCCGAAACACTATATCTTGCGTACAACACATTTTATAATCTCAACAATATGGCACTTTGTGTGTGCGGAAACATCTCTCCCGACGATGTGCTCGCGGTTGTAGATAAGGTAATAGGAACTGTCGCTCCCTCCATCTCGGTCGAAAGACTCTTCCCCGACGAGCCCGAGAGCGTATACAAAAAGGAAATTTCGCAAAATCTCGCAGTTTCCATGCCGCTTTTCTCTGTCGGTATCAAGGATACAAATCAGCCGACAAGCGGTATTGCCTTTGCAAAAAAGCAGGCGGAATACGAGATTATTCTCGAGATTCTTTTCGGCAAATCAAGCGACTTTTATACAGAGCTTTACGCAGACGGCTATATCAACTCCTCTTTCTCGGCAGGCTACGAGGGACACGAGAACTTTGGCTTCTGCGAAATATCGGGCTACTCAAGAGAGCCCGACAAGGTATATGACAGAATACTCTGTGAAATTGAAAAATTCCGTAAAACCGGCTTTGACAAAGAAGGCTTTGAGCGCGTAAAGAGAGTTTTATACGCCTACAACATCAGGACTTTCAACAGCACCGATGATATTGCAAACTCTTTCCTCGGCTGCATTTTCAAGGGCTACAGTATGCTCGACTACCCCGAATGTATCTCATCTGTTACCTTTGAGGATATAACAAAGCGGTTAATGAAAGACTTTACACACGAAAAAATAGTTCTTTCAAAAATTCTGCCGTTACAGTAAGGAGAATTGTTATGCATATTATATCTTTCCCGGGTCTGGGAATTGGTCCGTTTAGTATAGACCCTGTCGCTTTTTCGGTGTTTTCCAGAGATATACGCTGGTACGGTATTATCATTATGACAGGCATACTTCTTGCCACCCTCTATGCAATCTACCGTGCAAATCAAAACAATATCTCAACCGACAGCTTACTTGATTTTGTCATTTTTGTAGTGCCGTCGGGCATTATATGTGCAAGACTTTATTATGTGCTGACAAATCTTGAAAGCTACAGGACCTTTTATGACGCAATTGCCATCTGGAACGGCGGTATCGCTATTTACGGAGCGGTAATCGGCGGAATTATTGCCATAGTTCTTGTGGCAAAGTTCAAAAAGATAAAGCTGCCGCTTATACTCGACATTTTTGCCCCTGCTGTAATGATCGGACAGCTTATCGGCAGGTGGGGCAACTTTGTAAACGCCGAGGCGTACGGAATCTTAAATGAAATCGACCTTTTAGGCTTTAAGATTGCAACGCCCTCCTTTACCGATAACTACATATTCAGAATGGTTATCGAAAATCCCGGTAACGGCTCTGTCATCGCCGTTCATCCTACATTTTTGTACGAATCGCTGTGGAATCTTTTGGGCTTTATTATCATCAACGCATATTTCAACAAAAAGAAGTTTGACGGTGAGATAACTCTCATGTACCTTTCGTGGTACGGGCTCGGCAGATTCTTTATAGAGGGACTCCGTGGCGACAGCCTTTATGTAGGGCAGTTGCGTATATCCCAGCTTTTGGGTCTTGTATGCTTTGTCGCAGGCGTTATAACTCTTATCGTACTACACTCCAGGGCAAAAAAAAGAGCCGAGAGGCTTGACGAATATCTTTTACAGTTCCCGATAGAAAAAGGAGAATAAAAATGGCAACAATAATCGACGGAAAAGCAGTCAGCGCATCGGTACGCGCCGAGCTTCGTGAAAAAACAGCTTCTTTCAAGCAAAATTACGGATACGCTCCCGGCCTTGCGGTAATCATCGTGGGCGAGGACCCTGCCTCCAAAATTTATGTAAGAAACAAGAAAAAGGCTTGTGAGGAAATAGGCTACAATTCCTATGAGTACACTCTGCCCGAGAGCACAACACAGGACGAGCTCATCTCGCTTATCAAAAAGCTCAACAACGACAAGAGCGTTCACGGCATACTGGTACAGGCGCCGACTCCCGGGCATATTGACGACAAGGCGGTGTATTCGACAATTTCTCCTACCAAGGATGTTGACGCTTTCCACCCTCACAATGTCGGTAAGATTATGCTCGGCGACTTTGAGTTTGTTCCCTGCACACCTGCAGGCGTTATGGAGCTTATATCTGCATACGGAATCGAAACATCGGGCAAAAAGGCTGTCGTTATCGGCAGAAGCAATATTGTCGGCAAGCCTATGGCTATGCTTCTTCTGCACGCAAACGCAACAGTTTCTATATGCCACTCAAGAACAGCCGATCTTGCCGAGGTTACAAGGCAGGCTGATATTGTTGTTGCAGCTGTTGGCAAAGCAAATTTCCTCACGGGCGACATGATAAAGGACGGCGCGTGTGTTATTGATGTAGGTATGAACCGCGACGAAAACGGCAAGCTGTGCGGCGACGCGCACTTTGAAAGCTGCGAAAAGAAGGCATCATACATAACCCCCGTTCCCGGAGGCGTTGGCCCGATGACAATCACCATGCTGATGAAGAATACCTTCACAGCAGCCGAGCTTCTTGCGGAGTGAACTATGGAGCCTAAGGATTATATCGTTTTCCGTATAGACGGAGATTATGCAATACTACACCGCACAGACGACGGCTCGAATGAGGAGTTTCTTGTTGCACGCGCGCTTCTTCCAGAGGAAATTGACGAGGGAGTAAGGCTGCATTTTGAGAACTTTTCGTATGAAATAATATAAAAAATTCGGCTCTGTTACGAGCCGAATTTTTTCTTTTTATTCTGCGCTTTTTTCAACGCTGTTTTTGAGTCTTTCAACTATCTTTGTCAAAAATGCAGGCAGGGGAACTCCTATTTCGGAGAGATTCTCAAGTATGCTGATAAGCTCGTTGAGCAGCAGCCACACTGTGACAAGTATACCGAAAAAGTAGACAGGTGTGCCGTCAAAGCCGACATTAATAAGCGCAGAGCTGCAAACATAGTCTACAATAATGCCAACAACTACTGCAAACATATAGCTGAGCTTCTTTATAATCCCCAGTGTGCCGAGCTTGCTTGAAAGCTCTTTTCTGACATACGCTGAAATCATACCTGTGATGTAATCTGCCGTCATTGCCGCAAGAAGCACAAGCAGTGGCAGTGCTATAATCTTAAAATATGCTGCAGCGGCAGATGCAATCACGGCACAGAATGATTTTAGTGCTGTGTTGTTCATTTTCTTTTCCTTTCTGAAATTTTTGCCGCCGTATATTCCCGCAACATAGGGCGTGTGAGTTAGTTTTGTGAACTACATTCACATTATACCACAAAAATCAATTTTTGTCAAGGAAATTGTGAACAATTTTCCACACAGCTTTACAAGAGTGTAGATTTGTTGTATACTGAATTTACAAGGAATTTATCAAAAAAAGTTTATTTTTTGCGAAAGGAACAAGAATGTTCTCGGATATACTAAAAAAACTGCGAAAAGAAAAAAAACTGACTCAACAGGAGCTTGCAGATACCATAGGCGTTGAACGCTCGAGCATAGGCAAGTACGAATCGGGCAAGGCTCTCCCCTCGCCGTCGGTGCTTGTGGCTCTTTCTGACTATTTCGGAGTTTCGATAAATCTGCTTTTAGAAAGAAATTTCCCCGACTCACTTCATCTTGCAGACAGTATCAAAATACCGGTATACAGCAGGCTTTACTCCAACCTTACCGACAGCGCCGGATATATAGGCGACTATGCAGAGATAAGCGTGCCTAGCGGTGATGAGAACGAGTACTTCTCAATCCTCATAAGAGATGTCAGTATGGAGCCCAAGCTATGTATCGGCGATATTGCGATCATGAGAAAAACCGACGAACCCGAAAGCGGCAGCTTTGTGTCTGTTATTGTTGCCGACGAGGCTACAGTTATCCGCAAATACACAAAATGTCAGGACGGTATGATACTCACACCTCTCAATCATCAGGCAGGCGACAGCGTATTCTACACCACTGAGGAAATAAAAAAGCTCCCTGTCACAATAACAGGAAGACTTATAGAACAAAGAAGAAAATATTGATAAAAAAGACTTCGGACGCCGAAGTCTTTTGTTTACATCATATTTGCCGTAAGGCGTATGAGCATCGTCATATCGTCGTACTGACCGTCGGGCAGAGTATCCTTGTGCGACTGTTTGAGTGCAGCCTTATTGCGTCGGAGCTCACCGCAGCGCTTGCACTTGTGTATTATTACAAAGCCCTTTTTGCTGTCGGGTTCTACCTGCACGGGCACGAGCAGTCCTCCGCAATCGGAGGCTCTGTCGCCGGGATTTATATCAATATGCACCGAGCACAGGCACCTTGGGCAATGATTGCGGCTTGTCTTTATAAGGGGCATAACCTCAAATCCGCAATTTTCACAGACAAAACCATTGTCGTTTTTTGTAAAGCGCTTTTGCTCCATTGTTCTCTCCGATGTATTACTGTTTTTTGTTCTTACCGAGCCTTATGTCGTTACCCTCAAAGCGGTACTGGCGAAACTCTCCCACAAGCCTTGACACAACTCTGTCGTCATAAGTCTTCTTGAGAGCCTCTGTGTCATCGAGGTTGGTGCTGATAAGAGTCGACTTGCCTGCATATATACGAGTGTTGAGGATGTTGAGCAGTGTTGCATGAGTGAAAGAACTCATAAATTCCGCGCCCAGATCGTCTATAATAAGCAGATCACAGTCAAAATACCTGTCTGTTGTGACAGAGGTATTCTCTTTTGAAAAACGCTCCTTTTCAAAGGCGTGCATAATATTCATCGCAGAGTCGTAGATAACATAAAAGCCTCTGTCGATAACCCTCTTTGCGATAGCCGTCGAAAGATGTGTTTTGCCAAGTCCTGTCTTGCCGTAGAACATAATATTCTGAGAATTGTCGGCGGAAAAGCTGTCGGCAAACTCGAGAGCTTTCTTGTATATAAAGCTCATCATACGCTTTGCGCCTGCAGGATAGGCAGAAAGGTCAAAGTTTGAAAAATCCTGATCTGTAAGCAGCCTTCCGAGACCTGACGAAAGATATGCCTCCTTGCGGAAAGCCTTGATAAGGCACTCACACGGGTCAATACCCACATAGCCTGTGTCGGCACATTTTTCACATTCGTGGCGTTCACTCATATAGTCAGATTCAAAGCCTGCCTGCTTCATAAGAGCAGCTTTTGCGCTTCTGAGCTCCTCGTTTTCGAGCCTTACCTTTTCTATTCTTTGCTCAAGAGAGCTTCTGTCGCCGTCAAGAGCCTCGGCATAAATCTTGAGTCCTGTTTTTGACAGAGCCCTGTCAAGCTCTGTTATCTCGGGCACCTTGAGATATACCTCATTTCTTCTTTTCTCGGCTTCTTCTCTCGATCTTTTGCGCTTGAGCTCAAATGCCTCTGTTACCTTTTTTCTCACTTCGTTCGAGTACGAAATTGTCCTCACCTCCAAAGGTGCTCTTTTTATAGTTTACAAAAGGACTCGTATCAGCAGGGGGGCCTATTGAAAGAGTCCTTTTTTGTTGCAATAATTAAAACGCGATTTTTTCTTCGATATATGCCTTAAGATCTTCTATCTTAATTCTTACCTGCTGCATTGTGTCACGGTCTCTGACAGTTACACAGCCGTCGTTTTCGGAATCGAAGTCATAAGTGATACAAAGAGGAGTACCAATCTCGTCCTCGCGTCTGTATCTCTTACCGATACTTCCCGCGTCGTCAAAATCAACATTAAAATGCTTCTGGAGCATATGATATACCTCTGTTGCCTTGTCAGACAGCTTCTTTGAAAGAGGAAGCACTGCCGCTTTGAAAGGAGCGAGGAACGGGTGCAGACGGAGAACTGTTCTCACATCACCCTCGCCGATTTCCTCCTCATCGTATGCGTCACACAGGAATGCAAGCGCAACTCTATCGGCACCCAAAGAGGGCTCAACAACATAGGGAATATATTTCTCGTTTGTTTCGGGGTCAAAGTATTCCATAGCCTCACCCGAGTGCTTTGAATGCTGAGTGAGGTCGTAATCCGTTCTGTCGGCAACGCCCCAGAGCTCGCCCCATCCGAACGGGAAGAGGAACTCAAAGTCTGTTGTAGCCTTGGAGTAGAAGCAAAGCTCCTCGGGATCGTGGTCGCGGAGTCTGAGATTTTCTTTCTTCATGCCAAGACTGTAAAGGAACTCTGCACAGTAGTTGCGCCAGAAAGCGAACCACTCAAGGTCTGTACCCGGCTTACAGAAAAACTCAAGCTCCATCTGCTCAAACTCGCGTGTACGGAATGTAAAGTTGCCGGGAGTAATCTCGTTTCTGAAGCTCTTGCCAACCTGACATACTCCGAAAGGAATCTTCTTTCTTGTTGTACGCTGGATGTTCTTGAAGTTTACAAAGATACCCTGAGCTGTTTCGGGTCTGAGGTAAAGTGTTGCCGCAGAATCCTCTGTAACGCCCTGGAATGTCTTGAACATAAGATTAAACTTACGGATATCGGTAAAGTCATTCTTGCCGCAGTTGGGGCATACAATGCCCTTTTCCTTGATATACTCAGACATCTGCGCATCTGTCCAGCCTGCAGGGTTGTCCGAAAGACCGCTTGCAAAAACATAGTCCTCAATAAGCTTGTCTGCTCTGTGGCGTGACTTACATGACTTACAGTCCATAAGAGGGTCGGAAAATCCACCGAGATGACCTGATGCCACCCATGTTTCGGGGTTCATGAGAATTGCGCTGTCAAGACCCACATTGTAGGGAGATTCCTGAACGAACTTCTTCCACCACGCCTTTTTTACATTGTTCTTGAATTCAACACCCAAAGGACCGTAGTCCCATGTGTTTGCAAGACCGCCGTAAATTTCACTTCCTGCATAAATGTAGCCTCTGCCCTTGCAGAAAGCAACGATTTTATCCATTGTTTTGTCAAGATTGTTCATTTTGCAATAGCCTTTCCTGTTCTTTATTTAATAGGTATATTTTCATTACTGAATATTCTACCACAATTTACTTTCTTTTTCAATAGCTTACAAATATTTTTTACTCTTTTGTTGCAATTACGCTTATTTTATGGTAAACTGTCTACACAGTTTATCAAATTCGGAGGGCAAGATGTTAGGAATCGACCTTATATATCTCGGCAACGAAAAGGACAAGCACTACACGCAGGCGGCAGACGAGTATATCAAAAGACTCGGTGCTTTCTGCTCCTTTTCAAGCAAAAATTTAAAGGACGAGCGATTGTCCGACAGCCCCTCTCAGGCAGAAATTGCAAGCGCACTCGAAAAGGAGGGCAAGAGGATTATGTCCTGCGTCCCCGAGCGCAGCTACAAAATTGCCATGTGTATCGAGGGCAAGCAGCTATCATCCGAGGAGCTTGCGACTCTTCTTTCCACCCTTCCCGACAAGGGATATTCGGGAGCGTCATTTATAATCGGTAGCTCCTGCGGAATAGCCGAGAGTGTCAAAGATATGTGCGACCTTCGCCTTTCGATGTCGAGGATGACATTCCCACACAAGCTGGCAAGGGTAATGCTGCTTGAGCAGATTTACCGCGCCTTTTCAATAATAAAAGGAGCAAAATATCACAAATAAGCTACTCAATACAAATACCTAGCATTCTCGCTATCATACACGCCTGCTCGGCTGAGAGCACAGCTCCTCGCAGTTCTCTCAGTGATTCGGACACCGTAATTCCCTCGATATTATTCGAGGTCAGGTCAACTCCGCAAAGAACCGTTTCAAAAAAGGCGGTATTCTGCATATTGCTTTGTGAGAATTCCGTATTCTTGAGCTTTATCTGAGAAAGAGTCGCGTCGCACATTTTGCATTCTGAGAATAAAACTCGGTCCAACTTGCATAGCGTAAAGTTTGAAAAGCCGATATTACAGCCCTCAAAGCTTGTATTATAAAAAACGCTGTCGCAGAAAAGAGTACCCACGCCCTTACAGTCATAAAAAGCACAGCGGTTGAAATAGCTGCCCGTAAAATCGCAGTTTGAAAGGTCGCAGGAATTGAATATCACATCGCAGAGGCTACTCTTATGGAAGCTCGTCTGCGAAAATCTGCACGAATCAAAAACGACAAACGAAATTTCTGCTGTCGAAAAATCCTCACCCACCGCAATCTGGCTTGTGACTTTTTTCAGCTCATAAGCGCGCTCGGCTGCCACACTGCCATAAAGCTCGGTAACAAGATTTGTCTCTGAAGTGAGATTTTCGCCCACTTCGGGTTTTAAAATTTTCATATTTACTCCACAAAAAAGGCTGCCGGAATCACATACGGCAGCCTTTATTTTTTCCGATAACCACACGCTTGTTGCCAGAAAAGTCAAATACTGTTTCGGTCTCAAGTCCGGCACTCTTCACTATATCCTCAACCTCGTCTGCTATATCATAGCCTGTTTCAAAGATTATGGCTCCGCCGTCGGTAAGACACGGTGCACAGTTGTGTGTTATTCTTTTATAAAATATAAGTCCGTCCTCGCCGCCGTCAAGAGCGAGTGCAGGCTCATGCAGCACCTCTTTTGACAAGCCTTTCATATCGGCTGATTTGATATATGGCGGATTTGAAATAACAATGTCAAAAAGCCCTTTTGGGATATATGAGAGAGCGTCTGCCTTTTCTATACTCATTCTGTCTGTTATTTTGTGATACTCTGCGTTTTTCTTTGCAAATACAAGAGCATCGTCTGATATATCGACACTCACACAGTCCGCGTCCTCCCGCTCAAGAAGTATCGCAGCAGAGATACATCCGCTGCCTGTGCAAAGGTCAAGAAATCTTCCGCCTCCGGGCAAAAGCCCTATTGCACTCTCGCACGCAAGCTCGGTTTCCGGTCTCGGGATAAGACAGCCTTTTCCGCAAAAAATCCTGTGGCCGTAAAACTCCCACTCGCCGAGTATATACTGCAATGGCTCGCCGGACAGCTTTTTTTCAAGTGCGTCGGTGAGCAATTCTTTTATACCGTCGGGAATTATTTCGTCCTTTTTTAAGATAAGCTCGTGTGTCGCAAGCCCCGAAAAATGGCAGACCAGCGTCTTTGCCTGAAATGCTGCAATGCCGCTGTCTTTCTGCTCGTAAGGGCAGGTTTCCAAAATCTTTTTTGCGGCAAAAGCCTCAAACTCCTTGTATGTCATTCTTGTTCGGATTCCGTTTTTTCTTCCAAAAATTCTTTTGCCTCGGGGTATATATCAGGCAGAGCCGCCTTGAGCGAGCGGATAGCAACCTCAAGCTGACCGTCGTCAGGCTCTTTTGTCGTAATTCTCTGTATCCAAAGACCTGGCGCCGAAAGAATTCTTATAACGATATTGTCGTGCTTTCCTGCGTATTTTATAAACTCATAGCCCACACCCACAACAAACGGAAGGGTGACAATCTTGCCAAGAACCTGCCACATTGTGGGCAGATTTACAAGGAAGAAAGAGAAGAATATACCAATAATCATCATAACAACCATAAAGCTTGTTCCGCATCTGGGGTGGTATCTTGAGTGCCTGCGTACATTCTCAACAGTAAGCTCCTCATACGCCTCGTGGCAGAATACCGTCTTGTGCTCTGCACCGTGATACTGGAAAGTCCTTTTGATATCAGGTATAAACGAAACAAGAAGTATATATGCAAGGAAAATTACAATCTTGAAAACTCCCTGGAATACACTCTTTGCTATGCGCAGTCCACCCCCAAGTTCCTCTGCACCGAAAATCAGCTGCGAGCAGATTGTGGGAATATACATAAAGAGAAAGAGAGCAAGAGCCACACCGAGCACGGTGCCGACAGCTGTTGCTATATTCATAAGATTCTTGCCGAACTTTTCTTCAAGCCACTTTTCGAACTTGCTCGGCTCTTCCTCAAGCTCAAGCCCCAGCATATCTACAGATTTGTTGAGAGTTGTCATAGAAAGGCGGAGCATATCCACAAAATTCAGTATGCCTCTTATTATCGGCAGCTTTGTAAAGCCGTTCTTTTTTACTATTGATTCGTGCTCAATATATTCTGTCCCGATGCTTCCGTCGTTTGCTCTTACAGACAAAGCCACTTTGTCTGCCGACTTCATCATAACGCCCTCGAGAACCGCCTGTCCTCCGACAGTGCCTGCTCGGTCGTTTGCGGCGCAGCATTTTTTGTTGCTCATTTGTTCCTCCGGATTATCTATTTAAAAAGCACTGTTTATTATTTTTTCTGTCGGTAAATAATACTATTATACTGTCAGAGTACTCTTATTTTTGAAATAACCTTTACACCCTCAAGCTCGCTGTCAAGTACCTTTTCGGGCTTTTTATCAGTGATAAATGCGAGCTTGCCGTTCTCGCTTGCAAACTCGGCGTCAGGGTACTTTGCTTTAACGCTCATATCATCTGTAACCACAAAGTATCTGATTTCCATATCCTTGTAGTCGCACAGGAAGTCCTCGTCCACCTCGTTCCAGAGAATTGTATTTTTACATTCTCTTGCAATATCAAGAACATCCGCCATAACAGCGCTCGCTGTGGGGAGCTTACCTGCACCTCTGCCGTAGAACATTACATCTCCCACCTCGTTGCCGCATACAGTAATTCCGTTATATACATCGTTTACGCTTGAAATGGGGTCGCTGTGTGCAACAAGCGACGGGCAGGTGATAACATACACACCCTTGTCTGTGAGTGCTGTCCTGCCGAGAAGCTTGATTGAGTATCCAAGCTTTCCCGCAAGAGCTACATCGTCTGCGGTAATCTTTGTGATACCCTCGCAGTGCACCTTGTCGGGATATACATGCTTGCCGAAAGACAAGGACGCAAGAATACAAATCTTGCGGCAGGTGTCAAGTCCCTCGATATCGGCTGCAGGATTTGCCTCGGCGTAGCCGTTGCGCTGAGCGAGAGCGAGAGCGTCATCAAAGCTCATATTCTCCTCTATCATTTTGGTGAGAATAAAGTTTGTGGTTCCGTTGAGGATACCTGTAACAGAGCCGATCTCGTTTGCCGCAAGGCACTGCCACATAGGCCTTATTATCGGAATGCCGCCTCCGACGCTTGCCTCAAACAGGTAGCTGACATTGTTTTCCATAGCAAGATTCAAAAGCTCTGCGCCGTAGTTTGCAACAACCTCTTTGTTGGAGGTTACGACATTCTTGCCGGCAAGGATAGCTCTTTTTGAAAATTCATAAGCAGGATGGGAGCCGCCCATTGTTTCTACAACGATAAGCACATCCTTATCCTCAATAATCTTGTCATAATCCATAGTAACTCTGTCGCCGAGCTCATGGTCGGGAAAGCTTCTCTTGTCGAGTATGTACTTCACATTAAGCTCCTGACCGCCGAGTCTTTCTGCAAGAGTTTTTGAATTATCCTTTATTACCTGAGCCACTCCGGAACCTACTACTCCAAAGCCAAGTATCGCGATATTTATCATAGTCTTTTTTCCTTTCTTTGCCGAGGGTATTTATGTTAACATACAATTTTAACATATATATAGTAGAAAATCAATCACCTAATTATAAATTTTTACAGTTAGTTCAAAACAAAAAAGGAGGATCCTCCCTTGAAAAGCGAAAAAAGCCTTGCCGAGAAATTTTTTTACATCAGTGCTTCTGTTGCCATAACGATTTTTATAATACTCAATTACGGCAAGCTTGTCTTTTCGCTTCTTGGTCCTTTTGTACTAGCATATATCGGTGCAAACATTGTCAAAAGTCCCTCGCGGCTCTTCTCCGAAAGGCTGAAAATTCCTCACAAGGCTGCCTGCATTTTTACTGTTCTGACATTTTATCTTTTGCTTTTTACACTGTCTTTTTTAGGCGCTTCAAGGCTGGTTTCGGAGCTTTACGGGCTTTTGACAAGGGCGGGAGAGTTTTCCTCCTTTTTGCCGGGAATAACAGAAAGAGTGAATAATTTCTTTCTGCGCGATTTTCCCTATTCGGGATATTTTGAAAGCCTCGGCGTTGATATCTGGGAGGGAGCGGGAAATCTCATTTCATCCTCGCTCGAGAGTATGACAAAGGCACTTGCCGCATTTATAACCTCAGCCTTTTCCTTTGTCCCGCAGGCGGTTTTCTTTATTGTTGTGACGGTTATAGCTTCTTGCTATTTTGCGATGGATCTTAGGAATATAAACAGATTTATTCTGTCACAGATGTCGCAAAAAACAAAAGTTTTCTTTTCGGAATGCCGCATACAGTTTTTCAGGACTACCTCAAAATATCTCAAGGCAACCCTTACACTGTCTGCAATCACATTTACAGAGCTTTTTGTCGGTCTCGGATTTATTGAAGGGAAATTTGCCTTTGCTCTTTCGTTTATAATCACACTTGTCGACCTGCTTCCCATTCTCGGCACGGGAAGCGTGCTTGTCCCCTGGGCGATTTTTGAATTTGTGGGGCACAATCTCACAAAAGGCTTCGGACTTCTGGCTCTTTACCTTGCGGTAAGCCTGGTACGGCAGCTGCTTGAGCCCAAAATCATCGGCTCATATATCGGTCTTAATCCGCTTGTGACACTCCTTTCCGTATACATCGGACTACGCTTCTGGGGACTTGTCGGGGTGTTTGTCGTACCAGTTATTGCAATACTCATAAAAAACCTCAACGAAAAGGGCTTGCTTTCGCTATATAAGAATCCAGCCTATGACAAAGAGGAAACAATAAGCCTTGCCAGAGAAAAGTACAAAAAGTTCCGAAAAAAAGACAACAAACAGTAAAAAAACTCTTGACAAGCGGTACTTTTTTGTGCTATAATAAATAGCCGCGTGAAAAAGGCATCCAATATTTGCACGATTTTTCGTAGCAAAAGCCTTGTTTCAGCGAGTCTTATAATGAAAGAGAGGTGCTTTTCGTGTTCGCAATTTTCGTAACAGGCGGAAAGCAGTACAAAGTTCAGGAAGGCGACATCATTTATGTTGAAAAGCTCGATGTAAATGACGGCGACACAATCACATTTGATACTGTTCTTGCAGCCCAGACAGACGACGGTTTTACTGCAGGCGCTCCTTACATCGCAGGCGCTAAGATCGAAGCTTCGGTTATCAAGACCGGCAAGGGCAAGAAGCTTCACATCATGAAGTACAAGGCTAAGAAGAACGAAAAGAAGAAGATCGGTCACAGACAGCCTTATACAAAGCTTCAGATCAACAAGGTTGCTCTTTAAGCCTTTGATATGACAAGCGTCATATTCTTC
>JAZNMZ010000064.1:0-4329 GCA_045580005.1 Eubacteriales bacterium
CGTTATGGGTCAGCAAATCCACAGCCTACATTCACTGCGGTACAGTGGATATTCAACAACGGCTGTCCAGATAACTACTCATGGCTCCCGAGCAATGGTGGCAACCCCTGGAGAATACACAGTGCAGCTACCGACGGCAGCATGCTTATGCCGGCAAAAGACGCAGGTGAGTTTACAGTTGTCGGCGGCAAGATTGCAAAGGCGGTTGACGCAAACGGCGTTGTGTATTACTCACACAACGAGCTTCTTGTTGTTCCAAAGGGAGTGTATGATGTAACATATATTGACCCCTCGGTACAGACAGAAGATATGGTTACAATCAAGTATGACGGCGATGCTATTGATGATATTTACTTCTATGGAGAGACAATCGTACTTCCCTCACTCGACAATACAGTGAGTGCTGAATTCGGCGGTTGGCAGTATGGCGCAGATGTATATGCAGGCGGCGCAAAGTTTGTTCTTCCTGCAGGGGTGAACGAAATAGGCTTCACTTCCATCTGGAACTCAGTTGAAGGCGTAGCATACCGCTATGTTGACTCGGTGAACGGTGCTGATACAAACACAGGTATGAGTGCTTCTTCCGCGTATAAGACAATCGGAGCGGCAATCGATGCGCTTGATGCTTACGACAGCACATACAATGTACGCAAGGTACTTATTGTCGGCACATATACACATTCGGGTGAGCTTGACTCTTGTGACAATATGATTACAATCACAGGAGCTGAGGGCAGCTCGTCTGTATTCAGCTTTACAAATCTTACAACAAGCGGACCTACAACATTTGAAAGAATTACATTGCGAAACACTGCACAGTGGCAGAGCCTTTCTGCCGAAGGACATCAGCTTGTGTTTGGCGAAGGTGTGATTGTTGACATAACAGACGGATATGACTTCGGTGTTAATCTCGGAAGTGAAGACACCGATATGACAGCTCCTTTGCTGTTTACAATGAAGAGCGGCTCTATTAGTTCAGCAATTATCGGTACAAGCTACAACACCGCTCAGAGAACAGTTCCCGGAGCGACAGTGGTTCTTGACGGCGGCAGCGGTCTGATTTACTTCGGTGAATACAAAGGCTGGAACGACTCAGGCTACGGCGTAAGATATACAGAGGATGTAAATGTTGTTTACAATGGCGGCGAATTTAAACTTTCGTACTTCAAGCCTGACGCAGGCAAGAACCCGACATTTGAAAAGGGCTTCCACATTATTCTCAACAACGGTATGACATACGGCTCAATTTCTAACGCTTCCGAAGGTATATACAACGGTGGCAAGTGGGAAATGATGAGTGCCGCAGGTGCAGGCGGCTCGCTTGAACCCTCGGGTGAGACAGGTAAGTTCAAGGTAATAGGCGGCGCGACAGCAAGAGCTGAAAGCGTAGAAACAGGAGAAGCTTTCTTCTCAACAGGAGGATATCTTACAGTTCCTGCAGATATATATGAAGTGACATATATCAGCAACTATACAGAAGGCTCCGAGTACCGCTTTGTAGATGCAGTAAACGGCGCAGATACAAACGACGGCACAACACAAGACGAGGCTTTTGCAACAATAGACGCAGCAGTAGCTGCTCTCGAAGCTCTCGATGGCGCGTATGCTGCAAGAGAAATTAAGATTATCGGCACATACAACCTTGACACAAACATCCCCGCACACGAAAACACAATTACAATCATGGGTAATACAGGCGCAGGAACAGACATACTCAATGTGTCAGCAAGCGGTATAGCGGGCGGCCCTGTTATCTATGAAAACATTACAATTTCAGCTTCTGTTGAAATTTCTGCCGAAAATGACGAGCTTGTAATAGGTGAGGGAGTTGAATTTGACTACTCATCATTCCTGCATCTCGGTGTGAATGCTGCGGGTTCCGAAAAGACATATAAGTTCACAATGAACAGCGGAGCTTTCGGCGGCTATCTTGTGGCAGGCCCGAGATTCCTCACAGCAGATGCTGAGGCGGCAGGTGCAGAAATTGTTATTGGCTCAGGAACAGGTCATATAATCCTCGGCTCAAAGAACAGCACCAACACTGCCAAGCAGAATGTTCACTATATAAAGCCTGTTAACATCACAATAGATGTTGATGGCTGGGGACTTTATTCATACGGTCACAACAGATTTCCTTACTTTGACGCAGGCGTACAGATTATCTGTAACAACGGAACAACATACGCAAGCGAGCAGAGTATGCCGGCAGTACTTGCCGACAGCACATACTGGGAAGGCGGCAAGTGGGAGCTTTACAGTGCAGCCACAGCCGGAAGTGCTCTTGCGGTTACCGACGAGCTTGGCATTTATACAGTCAAGGGTGGACTCACAGCTGTTGCTACCGAAGCTGCAACAGGCAAGGTATACGCTTCGATTGACGGCGTGCTCGCAGTCCCTGCAGGTGTATACAATGTTGCTTATACAAGCGACGAGTATATCACAAACAACGGTACAGCTCTCACAATAAACGAGGATGTAACACTCGACCTCAGAGCAGCGTCTCACAACGAAACAGCAGGCTCGGTATTTATGGGCTGGACTTATGAAAACGGCGAGGCTGTTGCAAACGGCGATACTGTTGCCGCAGGCACAACTCTCACAGCAAGCTACGGAAAGTTCGATGGTGCTTATACAGACGGCACAAACAAGGCAGACTTTGGTATCAAGGGTGCTCAGGTGAGAATTCCTCTTGATGATACAATTTCTCAGGGACTCCGCTTCGTAGTTGAAAAGAGCAGCGTTGTTGACGGCCTTGTTGCCGCAAACGAGTACGGAACAATTCTTCTCCCCGCAGAAATAGTAGGCGATAAGACTCTTGAAATCGGCAAGACATACTCTTACAACTACACAGAGTATGAGCCGGCTACAGTTATTGCAGAAAAGACATATAAGAAGCTTTCTGACCGTATCTATTACACAGTTGTTGTGACAGGTATTACAAAAGAAAAGCTCGACAGAGATTATATTGTTCGCGGCTATATCAAGTATACCGACGCAAACGGTGTTGAACAGATTCTCTACACAGAAAGCTACAGCACATCTATCCTCAGTGTTGCGGAACACGCACTTGCAACAGACAGTACTCTCACAGCAGAGGAAACTGCCGCAATGAACAAGATCCGCGAGGATGCATACACAAGAACAGATTACAGCGACTTTATCGCATACAGAACAAATCTCCAGAACACATACAACAAACTCACAACAGGCGACAAGACTCTTAATGTTGTATACCTTGGCGGCTCTGTAACACACGGTACAGGCGCATCGTCAGGCGACAGCACATCCTGGAGAGCGATTTCCGGCAGATACCTCAAGCAGCAGTTCCCCGACGCTACAATCAATCTTTATAACACAGCGATAGGTGAGAGTGGAACATTCCTCGGCACATTCAGACTTGAACGTGACATATTCACACTTGAGCCAGACCTCTTTATCCTCGAGTACGCAATTAACGACTCGTATCATCTTGGCATGGAGGACGAAACCGGATATGCGGAAGCTCAGGCAGCAAGCCAGTATGAAACAATCGTGAGAGAACTGCGAACAGCTTTCCCCGAGTGTGACATCTTCGGACTTATTGTTGCAGACAGGATTCACATGGGTGATTACCCTGACACAAATATGTTCCCGACAGCAAGAGGACACGCTGCAATGGCAGAGCACTACGGCATATCGATGCTCAATGTGGGTCTTGCAACACACAAGAAGGTTGACCTTATCACAAACTGGGACAAATACTTTGGAGATAATGCGCATCCTTCCGACGCCGGCTACTATGAGTACTATAAGTGCGTTGAGGAGTTCCTCTACAACCAGCTCGTGAATCCGTACTATACAGAAACGGAATATGAGTCTACAGAAATTGTTGAGCACGAGCTTGCACCGATGAAGTCTGATAAGCTTCTCGATGGTAACAGAGTAGGTGTTACAGCTGCACAGCTTGGCGGGTATGAAGCAAACAACACAACAACACAGCTTGTTTCGACGACATTCAACTATGTGAATGAAGTGTTCAAGCATGTAAGCGTGGAGACAGAAGACTATGTAGGCTACTATGAGGCTACAAGCACAGACCAGCAGATTACATTCAGATTCTCTGGTACAGAATTTGCTCTTTGGACTCTGTCCTACAGTAGAAACGGCGATGAGAATATCGCTGTATCTATTGACGGAGGCGATTTCTACGAAGTAACACTTCAGAACTATAACCCATCAATAATAGCACAGGGACTTGACTCTGCAGAGCATACTGTAACAATTAAGCCTACATTCAGCTCAGGTACATACACAGCTCTCAGAATCGGAGCGATCTACTCACGCGACGAC
>JAZNMZ010000065.1:0-10581 GCA_045580005.1 Eubacteriales bacterium
GAACAAGGATACTCTGACTTTATGGCTCGTAAAAAGGTGTCGGAGCTGCTCGGGCATCACCGTGACGATGTTACGAGAATTTATCTGTCGGGCGGTGATGATGTATGACCAAAAAGAAAAATCTATATACAAAAATGCTTAAAGATTACCCTGATGTATTAAATGTATATCAGATGTGCAAGGCTCTTGGGGGAATCAGCACAAAGACGGGTTATAAGCTTCTTAAGGAAAAGAAGATTGAAAGCATAAAGGTCGGTCGGGAATATAAGATAGCTAAAATAAATTTGATAGATTTCATCACAAATAACGGCTAAAATCTTTACAAAAGCACCTGCTTTTGGTATAATAATTATATAATAGCAGGTGCTTTACTTCCCGAAAGGAGGATTTATTTAAAGGAGGTAAAACACTATGAAAAGAAAAGATATAAATGTCTATATAAGAGACAAAAAAGGTTATTACTATGCTGTTATAGTTTACAAAAATGCACAAGGCAAGCGAAAAGAAAAGTGGTTTCCGACAAAACTGCCGATTCGTGGAAACAAGAAGAAAGCAGAAGCGATTGCAGATCAGATACTTGAAGAATTTGAAATTCCTGCAGAGGATTTGTGTTTGAAAGAGAAGAGTACGAAGCTTGGCAAGAATTGTATTGCAAATGCTACGCTCGACGATTTGACACAATCTCAGGTTGCGAACTTGTTGTTCTCGGATTACATCATAAAGTATTTGCCGCTGACGAGAAAAAGGCGAAGAAAGATTGAGGACACTACATACGCAGGCTATGAGGCAAACGTAAAAAGCGTTGTCGCTCCTTACTTTGCAAAGAAAAAGATTAAGCTTAAGGATCTGACGGCAAAAGACATTCAGGACTTTTATGACAAACAGCTTGAGCGTGTAAAGCCAAACTCGGTTATTCGATACCACGCAATCATAAGACTTTCTCTGTGCCACGCAAGAAAGATGCGATACATCAAGGAAAATCCCATTGAAGAGGTTGAAAAGCCCGAGAAGAATCAGTTTATCGGTAAATTCTATACTGCCGAGGAATTAAGTCGACTTATAGAATTAGCCAAAGGAACAAAGCTTGAAATTCCCGTTATTATGGGTGGTTTTTACGGTCTTAGAAGAAGTGAAGTTGTAGGACTGAGATGGTCGGCAATCGACTTTGAAAACAATATTTTTTACATCAATCACACGGTAACAACTCCACAAATTGATGGTGTAACCAAAATTGTTGCAAAGGACAGAGCAAAGACAAAATCAAGTCTGCGAGCCTTACCGCTTGGTAAAGACGTTAAGGAAATACTTCTTTCCAAAAAGCAAAGGCAGGAGGAATACCGCAAGAAGTTCAAAAGCTCGTACAACAAGAAATGGCTTGATTATGTAATGGTGGATGAATTAGGTGATTTAATCACACCCGATTACATCACCGGAGCATTCAAAAGCTTTTTGGCAAAACATGAGCTTCGTGAAATACGCTTCCACGATCTTCGTCATACCTGTGCATCGTTGCTTCTTAACAAAGGAAAGCACGAGGGAATAACGCTTAAAGATATTCAGGTATGGCTTGGGCACAGCGACTTTTCAACTACTGCGAATACATATTCACATCTTGATGCGACATCAAAAGGATTTTCGCTTAGTGCGTTAGAGAAGGCTATAACATTCTAAGGCAAAAGAAATACGGGGTTTTGCCTAAACAAAACCCCGTGATTGGCGGAGAAGGAGGGATTCGAACCCTCGTGCCGGAATTACCGACAAACTGATTTCGAGTCAGCCCCGTTATGCCCGCTTCGATACTTCTCCCTATATATTTAACAGTTATCCTAAGAAAGCAAATCTTTGGGAACTTTCTTTGGGAACTGCTAAAATCATAAATATTCAGTTTTTTAAAAAATCCAGCAATACAGCGGATTTCAAGCACTTTTTGAAGAGGAAATTTCCGAAAAGCTTACCTCATTTCGAGTCAGCCCCGTTATGACCACTTCGATACCTGTCCGTGTATGTGTAATGCTCTTTACGAGTAAAACAAGCAATATAGAATTTTGTTAGAATTGGCTAGAAAAACCGCTAGATAAGGGGGTGTTTGGCGTTATACAAAAGTGCCGAAACCCGCACGGTTAAGCCATTTGTGAGGTTTTATTTACAGTCTCACCCGGGGGATTTCGAGTACTTTCTGTTAGAGCTTGTTAGGGGTAACATTATTTTAACATGACTCAATCACTTTTTCTATACTTTCGGTCTCACATCTATTGTAACTCTACAATAACATATATTTATTTTTTTGTTCAATCTTGCACAACACAAAAAAGTGTGGTATAATTATAAAGATAAACAAACTGTTGGGGGATAATATGATTAAAGGTAACTTTCATACTCACTCGGTTTTTTCTGACGGAAAGAACACGATTGAGGAAATAATAGAAACGGCAATAAACAAGGGATTTCTCAGTATCGGTATTTCAGACCACAGCTACACCGAGTTTGACGATTGCTTCTGTATGAAAAAAGACGACTTTGACAGCTATATCGCAAAGATGAACGAAGTCAAGGTAAAATACGGCGACAAAATTGATATTCTGACAGGTATGGAGTTTGACTTTTATTCCACCGATGTAAAAAGAGAACTTCTCGATTATACCGTAGGATCAGTACATTATGTTAAGAAAAACGGCATATACTACGGTGTCGACCACTCTCCCGATGGAGAAAAACAGGGCATCGATGAGGGCTGCGGCGGAGATGTGCACGCTTACATAAAAGAGTATTACAACAGCCTGTGTCAGCATGTAACCGATAATAAGATTGATATTGTCGGTCACTTTGATGTGCTTGCAAAGTTCGGTCTTATCGATGAGGATGAGGATTTCTACCGCAAGGCCGCAATCGAAGCTGCCGACTATATTGTGGAGAGGGGCGTTGTTATTGAGATTAATACAGGAGCTGTATTTAAAAAACTCAAAGACCACCCATACCCCAATTTCTTTATTTTGAAGAGGATCTGCGAAAAGGGCGGAAATGTTATTATCGACTCTGACTCTCACATGATTGGCAGCCTCGACTTTTACTTTGACGAATCTGCGCAGCTTATGAGAGAAGCCGGATTTAAGAACACCGTAAGACTTACAAGCAACGGCTTTGTTGAAGAGCCGCTTATATAACAAATCATAAAGGGTGATAAGAATGACAAAGATTGATATTTTCTCAGGCTTTCTCGGAGCGGGAAAGACCACACTTATAAAAAAGCTTATCAAAGAAGCCTACTGCGGCGAAAAGCTTGTGCTTATCGAGAACGAATTCGGAGAGATAGGCATTGACGGAGGCTTTCTCAAGGACGCGGGTATTGAAATTACTGAGATGAACTCGGGATGCATCTGCTGTAGCCTTGTAGGCAATTTCAGCGAGGCTCTCGGACAGGTGCTCGAAAAATTTGCCCCTGACAGAATTGTAATCGAGCCCTCGGGTGTTGGTAAACTCAGCGATGTAATCCGCGCCGTACAGTCGGTTGGCAGCGATAAGATAGTTCTCGGCAGCTTTACAGCTGTTGTAGACGCTCTCAAGTGCAAAATGTATATGAAGAACTTCGGTGAGTTCTACAACAACCAGATAGAAAACGCAAGCGCGATTATCTTCAGCCGTACTGACAGTATCAGCGAGCAAAAAATTGCGGACGCTGTAAAGCTCGTGCGTGAGCACAACAAGGATGCTGTTATTGTCACAACCCCCTGGGATAAAATCGACGGTGGTAAATTACTTGAAACAATAGAGAATAAGCATACACTCGAAGATGAGCTCGCAGAGCTCAAGCATGAGCATGAGCATCATCACCATCACGCTCACGATGAGGAATGTCACTGCCATGAGCATGAGCATCATCATGACCATGACGAGGAGTGCCACTGCCACGAGCACGGGCATGAACACCATCATCATGACCATGTCGAGGAATGCCACTGCCATGAGCACGAGCATGAACATCATCACCATCACGACCATGACGAGGAATGCCACTGCGATGACCATGTGCATCATCACCACGCTGATGAGGTGTTTTCAAGCTACGGCGCCGAAACTGCACACAAGTATACAGTCGACGAAATAAGGGTTATTCTCAATGAGCTTGACAGCGGCAAATATGGTGTGATACTCCGTGCAAAGGGTATTGTTGACAGTAAGGATGGCGACTTTATTCACTTCGACTATGTGCCCGGCGAGCAGAATGTTCGCATGGGAGCAGCTGATGTTATAGGCAGAATCTGCGTAATAGGATTCGAGATGAAAAATGATGAGCTCGCAAAGCTCTTTATGATAGTATAAAGTAGGGGTTATAATGAAAAAAGAAACACCGGTATATTTATTTACAGGCTTTCTTGAATGCGGAAAAACAAAGTTTATTCAGGAAACTCTCGAGGACGAGCGATTTTCAAACGGTGACAGCACGCTTGTGCTTGTCTGCGAGGAGGGAATAGAGGAGTACGACCTTGAAAGAGTCCCCCAGAAGAATGTATTTCTTGAGGTTATAGACTCGCCCGAGGATTTTACAAAGGAAAAGCTTGTATCGCTTCAGCAAAAGCTCGGTTTTGTGAGAGTAGTGCTTGAATACAACGGTATGTGGCAGCTCGATACTCTTTATAACAATCTGCCCGAGGACTGGCTAGTATATCAGGAAATGTGTTTTGTTGACGCGAGCACCTTTGAGAGCTACAACGCAAATATGCGCAGTCTTGTTGTAGATAAGTTTACAGCCTGCGAGCTTGTAGTTTTCAACAGATGTAGTGACAGCACCGATAAAACGCTGCTCCACAAGATCGTACGCACAACAAACCGCAGATGCGATATAGCCTATGAGTACACAGACGGCAGTGTTGAGTATGACGATATAGAGGATCCTCTGCCTTTTGACCTTGAGGCGCCCATAGTTGAGATTGAGGACGAAGACTACGCCGTATGGTATAGGGACACAGCTGAAAATCTTGACAAATATGACGGAAAAACAGTAAAATTCCGAGCAAATGTGTCAAAAAACAAGAGTATCAAGAATATAATAGTTGCAGGCAGACAGGTAATGACCTGCTGTATCGATGACACAAAATTTGCTGGCTTTATCTGCGAGACGCAGGACAGTGAAAAATACGAGAGCGGCGACTGGATTATGCTTACAGCTAAGATTGAGGTGAAATTCCACAAGATATATAAGCGCAAGGGACCTGTTCTTGTACCTGTGAGTATCGAAAAGACAGAACCGCCCAAGCAGATTATCGCAGCCTTTTATTAATCAATAGAATTCGGAGGCAACTTTGAAAAAGATTGTAGTTATAATTTTATCGGTTCTTGCGGTAATGAATGCTGTTTTTATATTCTACAACTCATCGCAGACAAACGAGAAGTCGCTCAAAATATCAAAAGATATATCCGAGTATATTGTAGAAAAGACAGACAGCGATTACGCCGAAAAAGACCAGCGAGAGCAGTGGCGTACACTTAATAAGACAAACGCACAGATTAGAAGCTACGCGCATACTCTTGAGTTTTTGTCGCTTGCGTTTCTGCTTGCTCTTATAGCGCTTATCGCACCGACAAAAAGAATGAACATGACGGTATGGACGCTTTCGGTATTTCCTGCCTGCGTTGCATATGCATTCCTTGATGAGTGGCACCAGACCTTTGTTGACGGAAGAAATTTTCAATGGCAGGATATAGTGCATGATATACAGGGTAGTGCTGTCGGTATTATAGTTGCAGTGGCTTTATACGGTCTGTTTTTTGCCCTGAAAAATTACATAATGAAAAAGAAAAGGGGTGTTGCATAAGCAACACCCCTGTATTTATTTTTTGAACCAGATTGACGGAGCGAGTGCTATGAGAATCGGATATATCTCAAGTCGTCCTAGCAGCATTGCTGCCGACAGGACAACCTTTGCAAAATCCGAATATCCCGAATAACTTCCCATCGGACCTACCGCCGCTAGGCCGGGTCCCACATTATTGAAGCAGGCAACAGTGGCGGTGAGATTTGTCACAAGATCAAACGGCTCAAAAGAGAGCATAAAGAATACCACAACTGTTATAATTGCATAAAGCGCAAAATAGGCAAGTACACGGCTTCTTGAATGACCGTCGAGAGTCTTGCCTTCGAACTTTACGCTCTTTACCGAGCGCGGATGAAGCATAAGAGAAAACTCACGGCGTACAAACTTTGAAAGCATAACGACTCTTGACACCTTAAGTCCTCCGGCTGTCGAGCCTGCACAACCTCCGATAAACATCAGAAGAAGCAGGATTGTTCTTGATAGCTCGGGCCATAAATTAAAGTCGGCTGTTGCAAAGCCTGTTGTCGTTATTATCGACGAAACCTGGAATGCCGAATTTCTCAGAGCGTCGCTGAAATTGCCGTAAAGACCAAAAATGTTGTATGTGATAAGTCCGGTTGCCACAAGAACTATGCCGATATATGTCCAGAGCTCCTCGCTCTTGAGGGCGGAAATTGTTTTTCTGAAAATAAGCAAAAAGTACAGGTTGAAGTTTATGCCGAAAAGCAGCATAAATATCGTTATAACCCATTGTAAATACGGTGAGTAAGAGGCGATACTGTCGCTTCTTATACCAAAACCGCCCGTACCTGCTGTTCCGAAAGTGTGTATAAGCGATTCATATAACGACATACCGCCAAGCAGAAGAAAGACAACTTCTGCGAGCGTCATTCCGATATATATGAGATAGAAAATTTTTGCTGTTTCACGAACCTTTGGAACAATTTTGTCAACACTGGGACCGGGCATTTCAGCTCTCATGATGTGAATAAGCCGTCCACTTCTGTCGGGAATAATTGCAAGTACAAGTACGAGTATACCCATACCGCCTATCCAGTGTGTAAAGCTACGCCAGAACAAGAGCCCGTGGGAGAGAGATTCAATATAAGTAAGAATTGACGCACCTGTTGTCGTAATACCGCTTACAGTTTCAAAAAAAGCATCAACATAAGATGGAATCCCGCCACTCAGAGTAAAAGGGACAGCTCCTACAAGCGACATCAGAACCCAAGCTGCCGCTACTATAAAAAAACCCTCTCTTGCATAAATTGTTTTATTGGCATTTCGTGTAAAATACACAGCAATTCTGCTCAGGATAAGAGCTGCAATAATTGTGACAGCAAAGGACAGCGCGACCTTAACTTCTCTGTATATCAGACTGACAGCAAGCGGCAGAAGCATAAGCAGGGCTTCAATGCCGACAATCTTGCCAACCATATTCAATACCATTTTTTTGTTCATAAAAGCCTCTTACTGTTCTATAATATCTGCGAGATCCTGCAAACGGCTGTCTGCCGCAAAAATAACAACCCTGTCACCGGGTAGAATAGTGTCCTCACCGGCTGGGATTATAAGTCTTCTGCCGCGGATGATACCGCCGATGATGATATTTGGCTTGAGCTTCAGCTTGCGCAGGGGTATTTCTGTAATCAGATCATTCTGTCTTACATAGAATTCAAGAGCCTCTGCCTTGTCGTCCATGAGCTTGTAGAGCGTTTCTACATTGCTTCCGCGTGAGTTTTCGATAGCTCTTGCATACTGCACCATAAGATCGGAAATTGTGTTCTTGGGCGAGATAATGCAATCAAGTCCGAGCTTTTCGGCCATGGAAGCAAGCTCGTTTTTGTTTACTTTGGCGATAACCTTGGGGACATTGTGCGTCTGAGCATATATGGATATGAGGATATTCTCCTCATCCACTCCTGTGAGTGAGACAAAAGCGTCTGTCGAGCCGATTCCCTCTTCGAGCAGAAGCTCCTGCGAAGCGCCGTCGCCGTGTATAACCATACACTGAGGCAAAAGTTCACTCAGACTCTGTGCCACATGCTTATTTTTCTCTATGATTTTCACATTGATACCGCTCGCGCAAAGCCTTTTTGCAAGATAATATGCGGTTTTTCCGCCACCGAGCAGCATAACGCTTTTTGACTGCTTCTGCAGCATATCAATCTGCCGCAGGAATTTTACTATCTCGGCAGGAGCGGCGGTAAGACCGACTCTGTCGCCGCTTTTGAGTATAAAGTCGCCTTTCGGAATGAACACATCCTCGCCTCGTCTTACAACGCACACGAGAACTCTTGCGCTGTATTTCTCACGCAGTGTCTTAAGATCAAGACTGTCAAGCGGTGAGTTTTCTCTCAGCTTGAGTTCAACCATTTCAAGCGCGTGACCGGCAAACTGCTCAACCTTGGTCGCAGACGGTAGCTTGAGTATGTCATAAAGCTCCTTTGCGGCATAAGCCTCGGGATTTATCGCCATGGAAAGTCCGAGTTCGCGCTTCATAAAGGTGAGGGATTCGTCGTTATACTCGGGATTGCGTATGCGGGCAACAGTGTGTGAGGCACCCATTTTGCGAGCAAGGAAGCATGCGAGCATATTGAGCTCGTCAGAGTCTGTTACTGCAACAAACAGTTCTGTGTCGCGTATGCCTGCTTCTTCAAGAGTTTCGCAGTCTGCGCCATTTCCGCAAACACCCATAACATCGTATATATTTGTTATTTCTCCGACAACTGCAGCGCTATTGTCGATGGCAACAACATCGTGTCCCTCGCTCTCGAGGGCGGCAAGGAGTGTTGCACCGATTTTTCCGCAACCGCAAACTATAATTTTCATCAAAATCTTCCTTTTTCTCAAATAACAATACAAGGAAATTATACCATACACAAATTCAAAAGTCAAGAATCCTCGCAAAGACTTCTTACTTATTTTCGGTTGGAAAAGTTTGATATGTTGAAATCTCGCTACAAAGATATCTCCAACTGTCCAAAAACAGCATATTTTTATGCATAGTTCGTAGTATTGCGGATTTTTATGGTTTATAACTTAATATTAAGTATTTTATAACCGATGTCGAAACTTTTACAAATGATGTCAAAAGTTTTATAAAAAAGCAGTATGTTTTTATAAAATATGCATCTGGTGTTGAGACGACAATAAAAAAACAGGCAAAACCTAATTTGCCTGTTCAAAACTTATATATTTTTGAAATATTAAAGCAAGCACCATTAGCGATGCTTGCTTCATACTATTGAGGCGGTAAGCCTAAATAAAACCTTGCCAAATTGTCTGCCAGACTTATAATATCACGATATAACTCTATATTATAGCGTGGTTCAAGTCTGGATAAAATTTGAACTTCACAATCTGAAAAAAACTCCAGTGTGTCAAGTAGTTCTTTAAGGTCTGACACCATAAAATCTCTAATTGTTCCAACGATTATTGTGTCTCCCTTAACTACTATTTCTTTAAGAGCATCCAGTTGCACCCTTTCCCCAAGCCTATCTTCATAGTACTGATAGCGCGGAATGTCTCTTCCCATAGCGTGAGAATACGCAATGAATGGTTCACCAGATGCATTAGTGTAAACATAATTTTTAGCCATATCAAATTACCTTTGTATCCGCAGGGTCACCCACGAAAACTTGAATGGCAATGCAATTACAATCTACAACCCTGTAAACGACACTAGGACTTAGATTTTTCTTCTCTAACACTTCCAAAAGAGCTGAAACTTTTTCATCCACCTCAACCAAAAAAGCTAAATCTCCCGAAAGCCCATTAGTAGAAAATACTTTTTTATTATCCATATAAGGTTTCCTCCTTTCCAACAAAATTGTCAAGCCCTAAGGCTTGAGGTCCAATAAATGCTGTTATTACGGCACTTATCGTTTCGACCTTTCAATTTAAAATAATATTAACTGTAGCGAAAAAGGCCATCAGCATCTATCTTTCCGTACACAATCCCCCAAATTTTTTTTATTAATCTCTGGTAATCGGAGCGTGTCCACCTCATAATCTGTATATGTCCACCTATAATTTTCAGGTAAACGAAAACAGGAGTGGCTTGTTTGCCACTCCTGTCATAGTTATTGTTTTATTCGCGTTCCTTATGTGACCACATAGATGAACTGCAAAAGTTATTATCATTAATTTTTGTTTCAGGTATTTTGCATATATTTGACAAAATCTATTGAAAAATTTATACTTCGGTGCTATAATGATTATGCTACACTCTTAATTAAAATGGGTTAAGTATATATACTTGTATATCTTGCGCATAGAGGAGGTACGCCAATTGGTAAAAGCGTACTCTCTGACGACTTCTCTATGTAGATGCAAGTTATATAAGAGTGTAGCAACCTTATGTCAGAGCCGTGCGTTTTTCGTGCGTAGCTCTGAGACATGGGCTACGCATTTTTTATAAATATTACAAAAGGAAGGACTGTACTTATGAAGAAAACAATTTTATCACTACTTTTATGCATTACAATGCTTGTAGGATTTATTCCGCAAGCCACTTATGCCCAAGCGGCACGAGATACTTCGCTTGAAGAAAATTTAGCCACCGATTTAAAACAACTTGGTTTGTTTAAGGGTGTATCAGATACTAATTTCGATCTCAATCGTGAACCTACAAGAGTTGAGGCTCTTGTTATGCTTATCAGGGTGCTAGGTAAAGAGAACGATGCATTGAACAGCAAAAGCAACCATCCTTTTACAGATGTTCCGAATTGGGCTGATAAATATGTTGGTTACGCCTATGAAAATGGAT
>JAZNMZ010000066.1:0-10076 GCA_045580005.1 Eubacteriales bacterium
TTGCGACGCCGTCAATTGACACAGCGGTCAAAGGCCGCAAAAAGCCGAAAGGCTTTAGGGATTTTATAAAATAAAATCCCGCATGTGTCAATTATACCACACCCTACATCCTTTTTCAAGTATTCGGTTCAGCAAAGTCAAAAGGCACTTCAACACCTATATTTTCTATGCATTCAAGGCTTACGGCAAACTTATAATATTCGCTTGTGTGTTGTGATGTGTGTTCTTCGTTTAATATCTGCACGCTCTCGAGGTTTTCACGCTTCCACTTTTCATATCTTGACATAAAAATATTATAAGCCTCCTCTTCTGTGATTTGTGTAGTCTCATATACATTTTGTCTGTATGTAATATTTTCGAGATAAAAAGGAAAATTCAGAATATATGGTATGCCTATATTTATCCGCTCGCTGTTTACTTCAATATTCTCTCCTGTAAATACATTCCCCTGACCCGAAAGAGCAAAAGAGTGAGTAAGAATTCTGAAATTTGTTCTGTTATACTCCTGCACAGTTCTGCAAATATTTTTGTTTTTGCTTACAATGCACACAAAGCGAGGTTGAGTCTTTGCAAAAACGCTCCCCTTGGCGCGGCGTAGAAGCTGTCCCGACGCTCTTGTTTCAAAAAAAGACGAAATGAGAAGCTGTCCCTGCTGTACCACATCTCCGTTTTCCGCTTCTTTGCCGCCGCTATATACATCTATTCTTGATATCACTCCGTCGCATCTTGAAACAATGTTTGAAGTCAGCTTTTTATCGCTCTGATTGTTAGGCGGCACTTCCCTTTCGGTTACCTCAACGATAGCCTCTGTACCGTTAATATTAAGATGAATCCACGACACATCGTCCTCAGAGAGCAGATAGTCTAGCACAAGCTTTTTTGTGTTTACACCGGGTATAAAGCTACCCTCTCTGATTCCCTGTTCAGAAAGCCGCTCAAGTACCTCCTCCGGAGACTTGTTTACACATCCGACTACTCTTACAGACCAGATTATATTTGATAAATAAAAGTTCATGAGAGTGCAAACACATACTGCCGCAAGCAAGCCCTTTCTTTGCAGTATTTTTCTCAAAAATACAACAAGTCCTTCTTCTGAGTATGTGTATTCACACGAGCTTTCCTTAAGTATCGGTATAAGCCTTTTAACATCTCGCATAGGACATCTAAACTCTATTTTCTTCTCAGAAAAACTACATCTGCTAAGTCCCACTTTTTTTATTTCATTAAGTAAAGCAGCTCCTCTGTCACCGCACACATACACACAAAAGTCGGCATATCCGATTATATACCACAAAAGCTTTCCAATCATAGCTCAGTCCTCAAAAGATATAGCGCTTATTCTTCCGCAGACAATCATTGCATCGTTATTCATCATTTTTACATTTAGCTCACTGCCTGTGACAGAGATTCTTCTCTGACGGCAGACAAGCTGTATTTTCTCTCTGTCGTAATGAAGTATTCTGCAGCAGCCCTCAATCGCAAGTTCTCTGTCAGAGTACAGTTCAAACATCGGAGCACCCACAAGGACATCTATCGGAAGCTCAACTTTTTGTGAAATTTTTGATATAGCTCTTTTTCTGTTATCACTCAATGCCGTTCACCATAAATATATAAATATAAAATCTTTAGTTCAATAATATGAAAGGTAGGGATAAATATGCTTTTTGCAATAAAGGTTGCACTGAAACTTTTTTGCACTATCGGCTTGGCTATAATTGTTCTTACAAACGCTGTCACTGTGAAAGAAAGTATTCTCAGCACACTTTCAAGGTGTCTATACAGTCTTTTGCCGAGCATTTTTCCGATGATGATAATAGCACCTCTAATTGCTGCAGAACTAAGCAAAGCAAAAGGCAGAATGCTTGATTTTATAACAAAGTTTTTTGGTGTTTCAAAGAATTTGTTTCCTTCATTTCTGGTTGGATGCATATGCGGTTACCCGATACCCGCAACAATTATAAAAGAGCAGTATCTCGGTAGATCTACAAGCAAGTGCAATGCAGAATACGCAATTTGTCTCTTCAACAACACAAGTCCTGCTTTTATTATTTCGTATATCGGCGGAGTTGTATTCGGCTCGCTGAGCCTTGGCATTCTCCTGTATATGTCTCAGCTTTTATCTGTGTGCATTCTCAGCCGCATTTTCATAAAAAGAGAAACACAAATCGTCTCACCTACCAATATTAAGTACGACTTTCCTACAACCGTGCGGAAAAGCACATATTCCTTCATAGAAATTTGCGCTTTTATTGCGGTGTTCTCTTTGTTAGCGGATATTATGATAAAGCTCACAGGGCTTAGAGGAAATGCAGCAGTAATACTCACAGGAATGATAGAAATAACAAAGGGGCTATCTTACATAACAACGCACTCTATTTTATCACAGATACTCGCTTGTATGCTTACGAGTATGTCCGGAGTTTCTGTATATTTTCAGATATCAAGCATAATAAAAGACACAAATTTATCAATAAAAAAATACTTATATGTAAGAGTTCTTATATTTATACTCACATTGCTTTTATTTCTTCCAATGAGCATAATACTTGACAAACAAAATATATTCTGATACCATAATATATAACAACACGAAAAAGGAATAAATATGAAAAACACTGCTTTATGCTACATAGAAAAAGATGGCAAGTATCTTATGCTTCACCGCAACAAAAAGACCTGTGACGAAAACAAAGATAAATGGATTGGTATCGGTGGAAAATTCAATGATAAAGAAAGTCCCGAGGATTGCGCTGTACGCGAGGTTTACGAGGAAACGGGACTTACACTTTTGTCGCTGAAGTACAGAGCTATAATCACTTTTGTTTCTGATGAATACGAAACAGAATATATGCACCTTTTCACATCGGACTGTTTCACAGGAAATATTTCCGAATGCGATGAGGGTACTCTTGAATGGATAGACAAAGAACGGCTTTATAGCCTTACCTTATGGGAGGGTGACAAAATCTTTCTTGACAAAATAAGAGATGATAGTCCTTTCTTTTCTCTCAAGCTGTGTTACAACAGAGATAATCTTACACAAGCGTATCTTGACCGAAAAAGAATAAGATAAGTGTCTGTATTACAGTTGCAACAAAAACTATTAAATCTGCAAACAAATTTCTATTGGAGCGTTATTATGACAGCAAAATTATTCATTCAAGCAATAACTAAATTTATATTAGGTGTTGTTCTTGTCGGATTGTTGATATTCTTGCCTGCAGGTACTTTTTCGTTTATGAACGGTTGGTTATTCATGGCAATTATGTTTATACCCATGCTCATTGCCGGGGTTTTAATGATGTTCAAAAACCCTGAACTCTTGAAAAAACGCCTTGGCGCAAAAGAAACACAAAAAGAACAGATTCTTGTTATAAAACTTAGCGCAATTATGTTTTTTGTAGGCTTTATTGTTGCTGGACTTGAATTTCGTTTTGGTTGGAACACCTTACCAAACGGTATTACAATAGGTGCTGCATTAATATTTCTCGCAGCATATATTCTCTATGCAGAAGTGCTGAGAGAAAACATATACCTCAGCCGCACTGTTGGGTTACAAGAAAATCAAATAGTCATCGATACAGGGCTGTACGGCATTGTAAGACATCCAATGTACAGTGCAACATTGCTTTTATTTTTATCAACGCCTATCGTGTTGGGTTCGCTGTATTCATTTCTGGTTTTTCTTTTGTATCCATTTATAATCGCTATGAGAATAAAAAACGAGGAAAAGTTTCTCAAGAAAGAACTTGACGGTTATGCCAAATATATGCAAAAAGTCAAATATCGCTTGATACCGTATGTTTGGTAATATTAAATTTTCTTCATATCAGGTCAATAAAGCATACAAAAAAAGACTGCTGTCACAGCAGTCTTTTTTTATTCTTCGGACAAAAATTTATCCGCTTCTGTTGTTGCAAGAATGTCACATCGCTCGTTTTCGGGATGACCGTCGTGACCTTTTACCCAATGGTATAACACTTCGTGATACTCTGCAAGTTCAAGCAGCTTTTCCCACAAATCCGGATTAAGAGCTGGAGAATTATCGCTTTTTTTCCAGCCTCTTTTGCGCCAGCCCTCTGCCCAGCCTTTTGAGAGGCCGTCTATCACATATTTCGAGTCGCTGTAAAGATTCACCTTACACTTTTCCTTGAGCCCGGAAAGACCCATTATAGCAGCTGTAAGCTCCATGCGGTTGTTTGTAGTTTCGCGTTCACCGCCAGAGATTTCTTTTTTTATGCCGTTATATTCGAGAATTACTCCCCAGCCGCCTCTGCCGGGATTGTCCCTGCAGGCTCCGTCTGTATAAATATTTACCGTTTTCATCATATTACCTTTGCTCCTGTGATACATTATCGCTGAAAAAGCTCTCTGGGTCGTTTATTTTTGAATAAACCGCCTTGCCGATAACAAGATTTCCTTCTTCTGTCACCGAAAAATCAAAAGTCATAGCATCCTGCAAAGAATCCTCGGAATACATAGTAATCTTTCTGCCCTCGATAACATAACGAGAAGTACTGACAAGCTTACCGTTCTTGTATATGTATCCATCATCGCTAAATTCATAAAGATCATTAAAAAGAGTGTACAGTCCAGAAATACTATCAGGAGTTTCAGGTGCTGAGCACGAGCAAAGCATGCATACTGTCAAAAGTGTGCAAATAAATCTTTTCATATCATATCCCCAAAGTCAGTTTTTAAAAAACTCTGCCCACCGGTAAGGCAAGGCAGAGTCTTTTATTATGACAACTTATTTATAAAGTTCTGTGAACTTAACAAGTCTTTCATACTTAGCTTTTGCGTTCTGTTCAGCCTTAGCGAAGAGTTCCTCAGCTCTTTCGGGGAACATCTGAGCAAGACGAGCATAACGAGTTTCGCTCTTGATGAAGTCAACATAGTTTGCTGTAGGCTCCTTGGAGTCGAGTGTGAATGCGCTCTTTCCTTCAGCCTTGAGTGCAGGATTATATCTGAACATCTGCCAGTAACCTGCTTCAACAGCCTTCTTCATTTCGAGCTGGCAGTTAACCATACCGCCCTTAACACCGTGCATTTCACAAGGTGCGTAGCCGATGATGATAGAAGGTCCTGGATATGCTTCAGCTTCTGTCATAGCCTTGAGTGTCTGATTCATATCAGCGCCCATAGCAATCTGAGCTACATATACATAACCATAGGACATTGCGATTTCAGCAAGGTTTTTCTTGCCGATAGCCTTACCTGCAGCTGCGAACTGAGCAACCTGTCCGAGGTTGGATGCCTTGGAAGCCTGTCCGCCTGTGTTGGAGTAAACTTCTGTGTCGAATACCATGATGTTAACATCTTCGCCGGAAGCAAGAACATGGTCAAGACCGCCAAATCCAATATCGTAAGCCCAACCGTCACCACCGAAGATCCATACAGACTTCTTGGAGAGGTAGTCCTTTTCAGCAAGTATCTTAGCGCAGTGCTCGCACTTGTCTGCAACCTTTTCAAGTTCAGCAATAAGAGCCTCTGTTGCAGGTGTATTTTCCTTGCCGTCGTTCTGAGTTGCAAGGTACTTTTCGGCAGCAGCCTTAAGCTCTGCAGAAGCGTTTTCGTTTGTAAGAATCTCTTCAACATAGCTGATGAGTCTTGCACGGATTGTCTTCTGACCGAGGTACATACCGAGACCGTGCTCTGCGTTGTCTTCGAAGAGTGAGTTAGCCCAAGCAGGACCCTTACCTGTTTCCTTATTTACTGTATAAGGAGTTGCAGGAGCGGAACCACCCCAGATTGAAGAACAACCTGTTGCGTTGGAGATGTACATTCTCTCACCAAACAGCTGAGTGATAAGGCGTGCATAAGATGTTTCTGCACATCCTGCGCAAGAGCCTGAGAACTCAAGCAGAGGCTGCTTGAACTGGCTGCCCTTAACAGTGTTATTGATGATTTCAGGCTTTTCAGATACATTAGCAACAGCATAATCGAACGCTTCCTGCTGGTCGAGCTGAGTAGCCTGAGCTGTCATTTCGATAGCCTTCTTTTCGGGTGTGCCATCCTTCTCTGCCTTAGCAGTAACAGGACAAGCCTTAACACAAAGCGTACAACCCATACAGTCGAGAGGGCTGATTGCCATTGTAAACTTATATTCTGTCTTGATAACAGGCTTTGCTGTGAACTTAGTGGAAGCGGGAGCCTTAGCTGCTTCTTCCTCTGTCATAGCGAAAGGACGGATAGCTGCATGAGGACAAACGAACGCACAGTTGTTACACTGGATACAGTTTTCTTCATGCCATACGGGAACAGAGATTGCAACTCCGCGCTTTTCGTATGCTGCAGTACCCTGAGGCATTGTGCCGTCTGCGATATCCTTGAATGCAGATACAGGAAGTGCATCACCGTTCATCTTGGATACAGGCTCAACGATTGTGTTAACAAAGTCAACGAGATCCTTGCGTTCACCTGTAACAAGTGTCTTATCTTCAACAACCTGAATGTTCTTCCACTCAGAAGGGACCTTAACTTCAACCATAGCGTTAGCGCCGGCGTCAATAGCCTTGTAGTTGAGTTCAACGATAGCTTCGCCCTTCTTGATGTAGGACTTGTATGCCATCTTCTTCATATAGTCAACAGCTTCGTCCTTGGGAAGAATGTTTGCAAGAGCAAAGAATGCAGACTGAAGTACTGTGTTCTTAACCTTTGCGTTACCGATCTGCTTAGCAGCAATGCTTGTTGCGTCGATAATATAGAATTTGATGTCATTGTTAGCGATATATGACTTAACATCAGCAGGAAGATGAGCATCAAGGTCATCCTGTGTCCACTGACAGTCGAGCATAAATGTACCGCCGGGCTTAACATCCTGTACAATCTTGTATCCCTTGAGGATATAAGATGAGTTGTGACAAGCAACAAAGTCAGCCTTCGTGATATAGTAGGGAGATTTGATCACCTTATCGCCGAAGCGGAGATGAGAAATTGTGATACCGCCTGTCTTCTTTGAGTCATACTGGAAGTATGCCTGGATGAACTTATCAGTGTGGTCACCGATAATCTTGATTGAGTTCTTGTTTGCACCAACTGTACCGTCGCCGCCGAGACCCCAGAACTTGCAGGAAACTGTGCCTGCTGCAGCTGTGTCAGGAACTGCCTTTTCTTCGAGAGAAAGACCTGTAACATCGTCAACAATACCAATAGTGAAGTTAGCCTTAGGCTCATCGAGCTTGAGGTTCTCATACACTGCAAAAATGCTTGCAGGAGGAGTATCCTTCGAGCCGAGACCGTAACGACCGCCCACGACCTTGGCAGAAACGCCCTGAGTAGCAAGAGCTGTAACAACATCGAGATACAAGGGTTCGCCGAGAGAGCCGGGTTCCTTGGTTCTGTCAAGAACTGCAATCTTCTTGGCTGTTGCGGGAATAGCCTTAACGAGTCTGTCTGCTGCAAAAGGTCTATAGAGTCTAACCTTGATAAGACCAACCTTTTCGCCGTGAGCGTTGAGGTAGTCAATAACTTCTTCTGTAACATCACAAACAGAGCCCATAGCAATGATCACTCTGTCTGCATCGGGAGCGCCATAGTAGTTAAAGAGCTTGTAATCTGTGCCGATCTTAGCGTTAACCTTGTCCATATATTCTTCAACAATTGCAGGAAGTGCATCATAGTATCTGTTGCAGGCTTCTCTGTGCTGGAAGAAGATGTCACCGTTTTCTGCAGAACCGCGGAGAACGGGGTGCTCAGGGTTAATTGCTCTTGAACGGAATGCAGCAACTGCATCCATGTCAACCATTTCAGCAAGATCCTTGTAATCCCATACTTCGATCTTCTGTACTTCGTGAGATGTACGGAAACCATCAAAGAAGTTGAGGAAAGGAACGCGACCCTTGATAGTTGCAAGGTGAGCAACTGCACCGAGGTCCATGATTTCCTGCTGGTTTGTTTCAGCGAGCATAGCATAACCTGTCTGACGGCAAGCATACACATCAGAGTGGTCGCCGAAGATGTTAAGAGCATGAGAAGCTACACATCTTGCGGAGACATGAATTACATTAGGAAGTAATTCACCTGCAATCTTGTACATATTGGGGATCATAAGAAGAAGTCCCTGAGAAGCAGTGTATGTAGTAGTAAGAGCACCTGCAGCAAGAGAACCGTGAACAGCACCTGCAGCGCCTCCTTCAGACTGCATCTCTACCATCTTTACGCGATCACCGAAAATGTTTCTTGCAGGCTCGCCGAAGATGTTTTTGTCTGTTGCCGACCATGTGTCGGTAACCTCAGCCATCGGGCTGGAGGGAGTGATGGGGTAAATCGCAGCAACTTCTGTAAAAGCATAGCTTACATGAGCGGCAGCAGTATTACCATCCATAGAAATCTTTTTTCTTGCCATGATAGTATATGTTCCTCCTTGATTTATCATTCCTTTATAATATATCACTTTTTTATGAAAAAGTAAATACACTTTCAGCATTTTTTTTGACAATAATCAAATATTCGTGATAAATTTTTAACATGTAAGCATATTTTTGCACCTTTTATGAACGATTTTTTAAAAAGTGCACATCCGGCAACCTTGCCTGCATATAATAAATTGCTTAATATTTTTTGGAGGCAGCACTTATGTTATCCCAACTGATTTTTAATATCGTTTTGTTTTTTCTGAAGGTGTCCGGGGGCTCTTCCTTTCCGAAGCCGCTTTCGCACGAACAGGAAAAGGAATATTTCAGACGCGCAAAGGCGGGAGATATTGAAGCAAGAAACATCCTCATAGAGCGTAATCTGCGACTTGTCGCACACATTGCAAAAAAATATTATTCGGCAAACTGTGACAACGATGACCTAATTTCAATCGGGACAATTGGACTCATAAAAGCAATTGATTCCTTTAACCCGGAAAACGGTGCAAGATTTGCAACATATGCAGGCAAATGTCTGCAGAACGAAATACTCATGTACTTCCGATCACAGAAAAAGCTTGCGCTTGAGACTTCCCTGTCTGACGCCGTTGAAATAGATAAGGACGGCAATCCTCTTACATATCTAGACATAATAAGTTGTGAGGACACAATTGCTGATGATATAGATTTCAAGATAAAAAGCAAAAGAATGCTGCACGCAATTAACACAAAGCTCGACCCTCGCGAGCGTGAAATTATAATATACAGATACGGACTTGCAGACGGCAGCTCTCCTCTCACGCAACGAGAGGTTGCTATTAAGCTTGGAATTTCACGCTCGTATGTGTCTAGAATAGAAAAAAGTACACTTCAGAAGCTCAGAGAATTACTCTGAGCTCTTTTTTGAATATTTATACAAAAATATTTTAAAATCTATTGACATTGTGACATGCTTGTTGTATAATTATACGCATATGTTGCATAAATGATAAATTTTGACAAGGAAAGCAGTATGAAGAAAAAAATATTCATCGACGGATCTGCCGGTACAACAGGACTCAGAATTGCAGACCGTATAGCTCAGAGAAACGACATAGAGCTCATCACCCTTTCTGAAGAAAGCAGAAAGGATTCAAAATTCAGAAAAGTAGCTCTCAACAACTGTGATGTAGCCTTTTTGTGTCTGCCCGACGATGCAGCGAGAGAAGCTGTGAGTATGATTGAAAACGAAAATGTAATCGTTCTTGACACCTCAACAGCGCATAGAACATCTCCGGGCTGGACATATGGATTCCCCGAATTGTCGGAGGAACACTTCAATAAAGTTTCAACTTCAAAGAGAATCGCTGTTCCCGGTTGTCACGCAAGTGGATTTATTGCACTCGTCTACCCTCTTATTAAAGAAAGCGTTCTGCCGAAAGACGAATTTTTGTCCTGCTATTCGCTCACAGGCTACAGCGGTGGTGGCAAAAAAATGATTGCCGAGTACGAGGACGAAAACAGAGATAGCCTCCTTTGCTCACCGCGAATGTACGGAATAACACAAAATCACAAACACCTGAAAGAAATGTCAGCGATTACAGGTCTTGAAAAGCTGCCCGCTTTCTGTCCTGTTGTTTCTGACTTTTACAGCGGAATGAATGTGACGATTCCTCTCGATGGTAGCAAATTTCGTAGGGACAAAATCATAAAAATATATCAAAATTACGACACGGAAAATAT
>JAZNMZ010000067.1:0-8506 GCA_045580005.1 Eubacteriales bacterium
CACCCTGTTTCTCGCGGTGCTTGCGGGGAATGTGTACGAAACCTTGTAGTAAGCTCCGAGATCTGTTATTTCAGCTTCCTTTCCGTTTACAGAAGCAGATGAGAGTGATTCTGTATCAACAAGGCTGCCGGGAACAACATAGATATTTACTGTATATTCCTTATTGTATTCAAACTTTTCTACAGGATTACCATCTGCGTCAAGCCACTCTGCTGTTGCAACATAAAGGCTTGTTGCAGGGATTTCTGTGTTGGGAGTAAAGCCGAATGAGGGGGCGTCAACCGCGAGGTTAAGGCTGTCCAATGTCACCGCTTCCTCATACGAGAAGATATATGTGCCTGCTTCGGGAAGCTTGATGTTGCCTGCAAGATACTGCTTTGTGTTTCCGCTCGCGTCGGTTACATTTACAAGATAGTTTGTGTCACTGTTGCTTACAACGCTCACTGTGCCGTCTGTAAGAATTGCTCCATTGCTGTCATAAGCAGGGTATACAGTACACTCTGTGCCCGCGCTCTCTATGAAATAATTTCCGCAATCTGCCAAGGGAAGATTTGCGTCTGCAGGAAGAGCTGCTCCGCCGTTGAGTATAACATAAAGAGCTCCGTTAATGCCGCCTACCTTGACATTATCTGCAGAACCTATACTTCCTGACAGAACATTCACGGCAACACTGCCGCCGTAAATACCCTTCGATACATAGCTGCCGTAAGAGTCAAAGCCCATCTTAAGAGGATAATTCTCTGCTCCGTCGATTGTAAGCAGAGTATCTCCCTCTACCATTATCATATCCGACGCAGCATATGCTCCGCCGAGAAACGCGTTGGTTACAACGCTCGATTTTACTGTGACATCAACCTGCGGAACAGGATCTATGTCGTTTCCAAAATGTGCCGCCACGCCCGTCGAAGCGAGGGTAAGCCCATCGCCGAACACAACCTTGTAAGGACCGGTGATAAAAGTCTGGCTCTCGTCCGAACCTATACCCATATTTTCAAACACAAAGGGACCCCCTAGCACACCGCTGCCTGTGAGCACAAGTGTGCCGTCGTATGTTGTGTCGCCGTCCTTTGCTGTTACTGTGATTGTCTGCGAGTGTGTCGGCCAGCTCCATGTGCCTGTCTCAAGATAAGACATAACAACAATCTTTGTGCTGCCGTTTGCCGCTGCAGCGCTGAGAGCTGCATCAAAGCTTGCCAAAGGTGCATCTGCAGATGTGCCTGAGTATGAATCCGAGCCCGAAGATGAAACATATATGGTATCCACAGCCTCAAGTTCTACCACTTCGTCCTCGATTTCTTCTGCCGGGGTACCCTGAACTTCGGGCTCTGCCGCGTTTGCAGGCAATGCTGCAAACAGCAAAAGAGCTGCGAGAAGAAAGCTTATAAACTTTTCGCTCATTTTCTTGTCCTCCTGCCGTAAAAATCTAATGTATTATACCATGAAGCAAAAATGCTTGCTTGCAAGGGCATTTTGCGAAGCCGTCAATATCACATCTGTGCGAATGCACAGCAGGGCGCAGCCCAAAGACTTGCAGCGCAAGACTTTATGCGTGTATTATACCATAAACACTTTGTGTTTGTAAATGGCTTTATAAAAAACTCACAAAGTTTTAACAATTTTTATCTTATTAGTTATAAAAAGCGTGCTGTGGCAAAAACCCTCTTGATATTTGACAGAATACATGGTATAATACGCACATAAAACCTTGCAAGCAAGCATTTTTGCTTCATAGTTTAATAAATCAAAATACAATTTCTGAGGAGAGTGATTCTTTTTAATGGACGCGGACAGTATCAAGTCTATTATTATTCTTATTATTCTTGTTTTTGTTTCGGCATTTTTCTCGGGCTGTGAAATGGCTTTTTCGAGCCTGAGCAAAACCAAGCTGAAAACAATCTATCAGGACGGCAAGGGCGACATCCGTGCAAAGGCTGCGCTTGATCTTACCGAAAGGTTTGAATCCCTGCTTTCCACACTGCTTATAGGCAACAATATTGTAAATATAGCGTCGACGGCTATTGCGACAGTGCTTTTTACAAAATATTTCCCTAAAAACGGTGCAACCATATCGACCTTTGTAATGACGGTTGTCGTGCTTATTTTCGGTGAAATATCGCCAAAAACACTTGCAAATGACAATCCTGAGGGGCTTGCCTGCGCTTTCGCTCCGATACTCAGGGTGTTAAACTTTCTTCTCACCCCCATCAATGCAATTTTCTCGTTGTGGAAAAAGCTACTCAAGCGTGTGTTCAAGACAGACGCGGACAGCGGTATGACAGAAGAGGAGCTCATCACAATCATCGATGAGGCCGAGGAACAGGGCAGTCTTGACGAGCAGGAGAGCGAGCTCATCCGCTCGGCCATAGAGTTCAACGACGACGATGTCGAGGACATTCTCACCCCGAGAGTTGACATTATCGCTGTTAGCGAGAATGCCGGCATTTCCGAAATCGCCGAGATTTTCAGAAGTCAGCGCTTCTCAAGGATACCTGTCTACAGGGACAGCATAGACAATATTATAGGAATACTTCACGAAAAGGATTTCAATAATATGGTGTATGAAAACAAAAACAACATAAGCGAAATTCTCCACAAAGTTGTGTATGTCCCCGAAAAAATGAAAATATCAAAGCTTTTGCGTACATTCCAGAAAACAAAGGTACACATGGCGATAGTGGTTGACGAGTTCGGCGGAACAGCCGGCCTTGTCACGCTCGAGGATGTACTTGAGGGACTTGTCGGCGAGATATGGGACGAGCACGACGAGGTCATCGAGGAGTGCCGCAAGATAGGCGACAATACTTATCTCATCTCGTGCGGAGCGCAGTTTGACACCCTCACCGATATGCTCGACTTCCAGGATGAGGAAAACGAGTCGGCAACAGTCGGCGGCTGGGTACAGAAAGAGCTCGGCGAGATTCCCGAGGTGGGCGACAGCTTCAGATTTGACAATCTCTTTGTCGAGGTTACAAAAACAGAAAATCGTCGCGCCATCGAGATAAAAGTTACTGTTTCCGAGGAAGAAATCACCGAAGAACAGGAATAAAATCCCAAAAAATTGTAAACAATTTAAAAACACTATTGATTTAATTTGTCTTTCGTGGTATAATTCGCATGTTATGGGTGAAGGATGCCCTCTCGGGCAGTCTTTCATTCGTTGCATATCATGGGCAATTCCTCTGCACGCTGCGCACGAATTCCCGAAAAATAAGGAGGTAGGCTTTATGAATCTCATAAACGCTTTTACAGACGAGCAGCTCAAAACTGATGTTCCGGAATTTGTTATCGGTGACACTGTTGTAGTTCACAACAGAATCAAGGAAGGTCAGAGAGAAAGAATCCAGCTTTTCGAAGGTACCGTTATCGCTAAGAAAAACGGCGGCATCTCCGAGACATTTACCGTTAGACGCGTAGCTTACGGCTGCGGTGTTGAAAAGACATTCCCGCTTCATTCTCCGAATGTTGCAAAGGTTGTTCTTGTAAGACACGGTAAGGTTAGGCGTGCCAAGCTCTATTATCTTCGTGACAGAGTTGGTAAGAGTGCTAAGCTTAAGGAAATTCTTTAAGCAAAACTCTGCGGCAAGACCGCTTTAAAAAAGGAGCCGCACAGGCTCCTTTTTGATTTCCCTGCCGCAAGAAAGGTGTTAGTATGAACAACGATTTTGAAAACAACATAAGCGAGGAAAACCCAAAAGTCCGTTCTTCTTTTCTGAAAGAAGCTTTTGAATGGCTCGAAACCTTTGCCTTTGCTTTTTGCTTTGTGCTTCTGGTTTTCACTTTCATTTGCAAGATCGTAACGGTCGAGGGCTCGTCTATGACACCCACACTCCACGAAGCCGACAAGCTCATCATATCGGATGTTCTGTATACCCCGGAGACGGGAGATATTGTTGTCTTTAATACCAACGGTCACAGCGACGCTCTTATAAAAAGAGTCATCGCAACCGAGGGACAGACAGTGGATATAGATTTTAGAAACTGGGTTGTCACGGTTGACGGAGTTGCCCTCGAGGAGGACTATGTCAACTATATGGCAGGCACCGCCATGTACGACTTCGGCTCTTTTACCTATCCGCACACAGTGTCGGAGGGTAAAATCTTTGTTATGGGCGACAACCGCAACGGCTCGATGGACAGCCGCGACCCGCGCATAGGCGAGGTTGATATGGACGATATTATCGGCAGGGTGCTCATAAGAGTTTTGCCGGTAGCTCAGTTCGGCACGGTAGAATAATGTAAAAAATCAATGTGCAGTGTTCTACTGCACATTTACTTTAAAATGAGGAGTTTTTATGGCAAATTATAAACCGTACAAGCCCAAAAAAAAGAAAAAACCCGAGGAAAAGCTTCCTCAGCCACCGCGCGAGGTATATAAGGTAATACAGTGGTTCCCCGGACACATGGCAAAGGCTCGCCGCGAGATAACCGAAAGTCTTAAGCTTGTCGACATTGCCATCGAAATATGCGACGCTAGAATACCGATATCCAGCCGCAATCCGCAGATCAAAGAAATACTCGGCGGTAAGCCGTCGCTTCTGCTTCTTAACAAGGCATCCCTTGCCGACCCTGCGATAAACGAGCGCTGGAAACAGTACTATGCAAGTATCGGTCAGAATTGTATTTTCACCGACTGTATCACAGGCGAGGGAATATCAAAAATAATCCCCGAGGTGCGCGAGATTCTGAAAGACAAGCTTGCCTATTTTGAAAGCCGCGGAATGAAAGGAAGAATTCCCCGTGTGCTTATCATCGGCATCACAAACGCAGGAAAATCAACTCTTGTAAACACCCTTTCGGGAGGCAAAAAGGTAAAGACCGAAAACCGCCCGGGAGTTACCCGTCAGAATCAGTGGGTAACCGTCAAGAACAGCATCGAGCTTCTCGACACGCCGGGTATACTCTGGCCCAAGTTCGATGACGAGCGCACCGGTCTGCGCCTTGCATTTACGGGCGCTATCCGCGATGAAATACTCGACAAGGAGGAGCTTGCCGTTTCTCTTTGCAAAAACCTCTATAAACTCTATCCCGACAAGCTGCTCGAAAGATACAAGATAACTCCCGAGGAGGCAGACGGTCTTATGCCGTATGAGCTCTTTGAGCTTATTGGAAGAAAAAGAGGCTTTCTTGTTGCAGGCGGCGAGATAAACTACTCACGCTGTGCCGCAATGCTTCTTGAGGAATTCAGAGCCGCAAAAATCGGGCGCATTTCACTTGAGACACCTCCTATGTAAGCACTCGTTTGCTTGACAAATTTTAAAATTTGTGTTACAATACAGCGAAATTTAAAAAAGGAGGCATACAATGACCTTTACACCTGAATATGTTTATAATGTAAGAAACATCAACAACTTCAAAGAAATATATTATCAGAGCCTTGAGCTTTTCGGTGACAAAACAGCCTTCACTTTCAGAAACCGGGACAAGGTGGAAGAAATCAGCTACACCCGCGCCTGCGAAGAAATCCGCGCGCTTGCCGTATATCTCAACTCCCTGGGTCTTGAGAATACAAAAATCGCCGTTACCGGAAAGAACTCTTACGGATGGGCGATTTCGTATTTAGCAATCGGCTGCGGAAGCGGTATTATCGTTCCCCTCGACAAGGATTTGTCAGAGGAGCAGTGTGAGTTTATTCTTGCCGACGCAGGCTGCTCTGCGGTTATTATCTCATCCGAGCTAGAAGAAAAGTTTGAAAATATAAATATCTGCAACAAGCTATATATGAAAGACTTCCCCGAATATATCGCAAAGGGCAAAGAGCTCATAGCCGGCGGCGACAGTTCTTTTGAGGACCACAGTGTTGACTCAAAAGCTCTGGGAGTACTCCTTTACACCTCGGGCACAACAGGCGTTGCAAAGGGCGTTATGCTCTCGCAGTACAACATCTGCCAAGACATCGTACAGGTGCTCAAGATGTTCAAGCTCGACCAGACCGACACCTGTCTTTCTGTACTGCCCCTGCACCACACCTACGAGTGCACGGCAGGGTTTGTGGCCATGTTCTTTGTAGGTGCCACCATCGCATATAACAATTCTCTTCGTCAGCTGCACGCAGACCTCTCGCTTTTCCGTCCGACAGTGTTCCTTGCTGTTCCTACCGTGCTCGAAAAGTTCAAGAATATCATTCTTGATAAGTACAGTTCAATTACAGGCGGCACCGCTCTTTTGTCGGTACAAAAAGCGATTGCAAAAATCTCCTCCACTCCCGTAAAGAAGAAGATTTTCTCTACCGTCAACAACACTTTCGGCGGCAGGCTCAAAAGAATTCTCTGCGGCGCAGCGGCGCTCGCTCCCGACACTTTTATGCTGTATCAAGCGTTTGGTATAAAAATTCTTATCGGATACGGCCTTACAGAAACCTCTCCGGTTTCGCTTATGCACAACGACGGCTACAACTCGCCTTATGACACAGGATTCCCTGTTGTAGGCACAAGCGCAAAGATTATCGAGCCCAATGACGAGGGTATCGGCGAGCTTGCAGTAAAGGGCCCTCATGTAATGCTCGGCTACTATAACAACCCCGAAGAGACCGCAAAGGTTCTCCGCGACGGCTGGTTCTACACCGGCGACCTTGCCAAGGTTCAGCCTAACGGTGCTATAAGCATTGTCGGCAGAACAAAGAGCATGATTGTTTCGCTCAGCGGCAAGAAGATCTTCCCCGAGGAGCTTGAGCATCACATCGCAAAGTGCAAGTTTGTTGCCGAATGCATGGTTTTTGCTCCCGAAACACAGGGAGAACCTACCGTTACTGCCTCTATCTTCCCCAGAGCAGATAAGATAAAAGAGCATTTCGAAAAGCAGGGACTTGCCGAGGGCACACACGAGTTTGAGGAAGCAGTAAAAAAGCTCTTTACCGAGGAAATAAAGAACATCAACAAGAAATTCCCTGCCTACAAAGCGATAAAAAAGGTAATTATCAGAAAAGCCGAGTTTGAAAAGACAACAACTCAAAAAATCAAGCGCCAGAGCGCAGACAACCTTTCTGAAAATCAAGGCTGAAGCGTGACGCAAACGAAAGGAGAACTTCTCTCATGACAAAAAGAACAAAGCTCGCAGACAGAATTCTGCCCGACTACACAAAGGGTGAAGAAATATTCAATATGGTTTCCCATATCGTGGGGGGCGCACTGAGTGTTGCAATTCTTGCAATCTGTGTTGTTTTTGCCTTTATCGCAGGCGATGCATACAAGGTTGTTGGCGCGTTTATATATGGATTTTCGTCTATCACTCTATACACAATGTCAAGCGTATATCACGGTATAACAAAAAATCTCATTGCCAAAAAGGTTATGCAGATTCTCGACCACTGCACAATATTCATACTCATCGCAGGTACATACACTCCCATTGTTCTCTCGTCGATAAGAGAAGTAAACCCCGCTCTCGGCTGGAGTATGTTCGGCATCGTATGGGGAGCCGCCATTGTCGGCATTATCCTCAACGCGATTGACCTTAAAAAGTTCAAGGTTGCGTCAATGGTGCTTTATATAGCAATCGGCTGGTTTGCCGTTGCGACAGCAAAGACACTGATTGAAACGGTGACGCTTGCAGGCTTTATGTTTCTTCTTCTCGGAGGAGTGTCATACACTATAGGAGCAGTTCTTTATGGCATAGCCGGCAAGGGCGGACACAAGTATATGCACTCGATTTTCCACATTTTTGTGGTGATGGGAACAGTGCTTCAGTTCTTCTGCATACTCTTTTATGTAATACTGAAATAACAGAACAGATCAAATAAAAAATCGGGCTTTCGCCCGATTTTCTTTTTTATATTATGCTAAAAGTATTTATCAGCTTATCGTCGTTCTTTGTAAAGTCAAAGCCAACAATGATAAGATTATCGTTATCTTCTTCCGACTGCGTAAAAACCATGTAAGATGCCGCAAGGGAAATGTTTTGCCGTATCAGCGTCATGCTTCCTTTGATACATAATTTTCCCCCAAAAAAATAAAAAAGTGCGTTCCGAGAGGAACGCACCGAAAAAGCGAATCCCTCATTGTCGGCAAACAATTCCATACTTCCACAAGAGAATACAGAAAAGAGAGAAACACCTTTTACCAAGGTATAGTTTCTCCTGTAGAAGCGAAAATATTGAATTGTTTGCCTGCAATCATTATAACACACAAATTTTATTTTTTCAAGGGTAATTCAATTCTCGCAGAAAAAATGCAGGGGCGGATGTGGGCATACGCCCGTTTTCGAGTCAATGCAGGCATCCTCCCCTATAACAATTCCGATTTTGCACAAGGTAGACTTTGCTCCGTATACAACAATCTATATTTTAGTTCTCTTTATAGGTTAACCCACGCGACTATCAGCAGGTTTCATTAAATAATAAAAAATCGGGCTTTCGCCCGATTTTCTTTTTATGTCGTGTTGTCGTGTCTTTTGATGTTAACAGCATTCTAAACCAATTCAATGTTGTCAAGCCGTCATTCCGGTCAGCTCCTACACATTCATATACGACAGCCATTCTATTGCCCTATCCACCCACGAGGACACATGCTGT
>JAZNMZ010000068.1:0-2316 GCA_045580005.1 Eubacteriales bacterium
GCCTATCGTCACAGCTTTATTGCGCAACTATGCAGAACCGTCGCTCTGGATTGAAACCGAAGTAAAGGAAGTATACAGACTTGCCGTACAGCTTGGTAGTGTCGGTGTTGTTATGTTCAACGATACAAGAGAACTCGGCAATTTCTATGACAACTGCGATGTTATAGACAAGGATGGAGAGTTTATCAATTTTAACGAAAACACATATATGGTGAGAGACGGAGCTGAAAGAATTATGCGCGAGATTGCACACGACGATACATCTGTGTTCCTTATAAACGACGATACCGAAATCAAAAATTATACTCCAAACAAAAGACAACCGTTCATATTAAACAATAAAAACCGAGCGAAGAGCTCGGTTTTTATTTGCGTTAAGGTCGTGCAACAACTCTGTTTATCGTAAAGCCTTTGGCAGAGAAGTTTGCTTCATATTCTGTCACAATATTGTCTTTTGCCCACTGTGAGTTGTGCAGGTCGTTTGTTATGTCGGAAAGCTTGTAGTTACACAGTTGCATTTCCTCAAGCGAGAAGTCAAATAGCGGTCTGTTGTCTGTCTTAAAATAGAGGACTCCATCCGATGCGAGCACTGTGCGGTACTTTTCAAGAAAAGTGCGGAAAGTGAGTCTGCGCTTCGCGTGCTTCTTTTTGGGCCACGGGTCGGAAAAGTTGAGATAAAGCTCAGAAAGCTCGTTTTCTTCAAAAATTTCCAGAATTTTCTCTGCGTCAAAATCTATAAAAATCACATTATCAAGCTCAGCGTTTTTAGCTTTTTCCATAGCCATAACAAGTACATCGCGAACCTTTTCAACTGCAATAAAAAACTTGTCCTGATGCCTTTTTGCCATCTCGCAGACAAATGTACCTTTTCCGCAGCCGATTTCAAGGCAGAGAGTCCTGTCTTTTGAAAGAGTGCTCCATTTTCCTCTCATTTCATAAGGGTTTTCAACCGTATAGTCAGAACACGCCGACATTCTCTCGTCTGCGTGCTTTTTTTTGCGCATTCTCATTTTTAAGGTGTCCTCCAAGAAATTTTATTTTTTTTTAAAATATTGAATATTCCGTATTATTCTGAAAACAATATAAGTAACGGCTGATAGCCTGATTCATAAAATCTAAAAATAAGTTTATAAATATATAACAAAAAGGAGAAAAATCATGCTTGACAGAATTGCACTCATTTTAACAATCATCGGAGCGCTCAACTGGGGCGGTATCGGTATATTCCAGTTTGATACGGTGGCCTGGCTTTTTGGTGGTCAGGATGCGCTCTTAAGCCGCCTTGTCTACACAGTGGTTGCCCTCGCGGGACTCTGGTGTATCTCACTTCTTTTCAGAAGCAGAGAGGTCTATGCCGACGACGGCACACACTAAATATGTTTTTCGGCTGTCGCTTATGCGACAGCCTTTTAATTTGTAAATTCTTCTTTTATAAAATTCGAAAAAGGAGTGGAGTTTTGCCTGTATAGATACGAAAAGTTGATGTCGTCTTCTATAACCGATGTGAGGATATTGTATGAGGCTATTGCAAACTCGGGGTGTCCTTCTCCAAAGGCGTAGGCAATATCGTAAAGCTCATATTTACATATTTCATCAAGCATAAGAGCAGAAGCATTGTCGCGCAGGTAGTAGTATGTCCACGCCTTTTTGAAGATATCCTCGCACTCGCGGTAGGAGTAGGCGTACAGCGCATTGAGTATAACTCCTGCACACTGAGTATCCGCGCAGCTTTGAGGTACTGCATATCCGCATACAGAGCTGTCGGCAAAGCTGTAATATCCGCTCTGCATTTCGTCAGCTTTGGGCATAGGCAAAACTCCCCAGTTTACATCTGCGTCGGCGAGATTTGCGGCATAAGAGAGCTTTTCGCAGAAGAAAGTCAGCCTACCGTCGCAAAAGGTGTCAAACGCCTCGCTGCCCGGATTGAGCTTGGGGTATTTTGCCTTGTTGTTTTTTGTGATGTCTTTAATAATAGATATATAGTTGTTATCTGCACTTATGTCAAAGTCCATATACGCTGCCCCTGTGTTGTCAAAAGAGAAGAATCTCTTTCCAAAAGAGGCAAAAACAGCACTTGCAAATGACTGTGAGTCTTGGGTTGAGCCGTAACCATATCTGTCCTTTGTGTAGTTCATTGTGCCGTTGCCGTTAAGGTCTGCCATGGAGTTTTTTGCTATGTCAAGAAAGGCGTCCCAGGTCCACTTGCCGTCTTTTACAAGCTGCTCCGGGGATATACCGAGCTCTGCCACGGCGTCTTTGTTATAATACACACACCACAACGCTCTGTCATCAAAGGCTGTGTCGCCGTAGATACCG
>JAZNMZ010000069.1:0-1906 GCA_045580005.1 Eubacteriales bacterium
GGCTGTGTTTCTCTTACGATTTTATCGCAGTCAATTCCTTTTGCGAGTGTGATTTCACGACATTCTTCGATAGACTTGATGCCGTACTCTGCAAGAACGCCGTTGATTTTGTCAACGCGTCTTTCATAATTTTCAAACAACGCCATTATATATTACCTCCTTGACTTATTCTTCTCTCGGGTCGATATACTTAGCAGCGTCATCAAATCTGCCGTATGTGCCCTGAGCTTTTTTGTATGCGGTGTTGGGGTCGTCGCCCTTCTTGATGAAGTCTGTCATCTTGCCGAGAGAAACGAACTCATATCCGATAACCTGGTCGTCCTTGTCAAGAGCCATTCTTGTTACATAGCCCTCAGCCATTTCGAGGTAACGAACGCCCTTTGCGCGTGTGCCGAACATAGTACCAACCTGTGAACGGAGTCCCTTGCCGAGGTCTTCAAGACCTGCGCCGATTGTGAGACCGTCCTCAGAGAAAGCAGACTGTGAACGACCATATACAATCTGGAGGAAGAGCTCTCTCATTGCTGTATTGATAGCGTCACAAACAAGGTCTGTGTTGAGAGCTTCGAGAATTGTTTTGCCCTGGAGAATTTCTGCTGCCATAGCTGCAGAGTGAGTCATACCCGAGCAACCGATTGTCTCAACGAGAGCTTCTTCGATGATACCCTCCTTGATGTTGAGAGAAAGCTTGCAGGCGCCCTGCTGAGGAGCGCACCAGCCGATACCGTGTGTAAAACCGGAAATATCTTTGATTTCCTTTGCCTGTACCCATTTGCCTTCTTCGGGAATGGGAGCGGGACCGTGGTTGGGGCCCTTGGCAACTACACACATTTTTTCTACTTCGTGTGAATAAATAGCCATGATTATTATCTCCTTTGTTATTATTTTCTGTATTTTGTCTTTCTTGCAGAAAGAGCTTTTCTGCGGAAAGAATTTACCATATTTTATTATGTAGTAAATTTAGTTTTTTATAACCTCAACCATCATGCCACCGGTTGCGCCGCAGGCGTTGGACTCATCTGTGTCGATGTGCATAGCGGGAGCAAAGCTCTCATGAACTCTTACGACAACATCGTCAAAAATTGTCTTTCTGCCGTCGGATTCAACCTTAACAGAAACAACTTCCTTATCGGCAACACCGAATTCTGCTGCTGTCTTGGGGTCGAAGTGGATGTGTCTTTTAGCTGCGATAACGCCCTCGGAAATCTCAATCTCGCCGCAGGGACCTACAATCTTGCAAGCACCTGAGCCCTTGATATCGCCCGACTCTCTTACGGGAGCGTTGACACCGATGCTTCTTGCGTCTGTGAGCGAGAGCTCAACCTGAACTGCATTTCTCTCAGGACCGAGAATTGATACACCCGCAAGCTCTTTTTTGGAGCCTACCACTGTAACTCTTTCTTCGCAAGCGAACTGGCCGGGCTGAGAAAGATCCTTTTTCTTTGTAAGCTTGTAGCCTTTGCCGAAGAGTGTTTCAAGAGCTTCTTTTGATACATGTATGTGTCTTGCAGATGTTTCCAAAAGTACCTTGTTTGCCATTTTTTATATCTCCTTTAACATTTATTAACACAATTATTCCTCAACAGGATAAGCGATTGTTGTCATGAGAGCCATTTCAACTTCGCTTGTGTCGAGTCTTGAATACTGAACAACAATTTCAACATTGCTTTCGATAAGAATAGCGTAGGGAACATCGCGGGGAATCATTTCGCCGTTCTTTGAGCGAATCTTGTCCAGTCTTATGTGGTGCGTTCTGCCTGCTCCGCAGAAAGAGGAAAAGTCAGTTACCTTTTCTCTGTCCTCATAAAAGAGAGTGAGAGCGATTTCGGCGTCGATGTCCGAAGTGTTGATGACGCAGATAGCCTCGTGGCTTACCGAAGAGTTCTTCGATACCGAATTGAGAAAT
>JAZNMZ010000070.1:0-9675 GCA_045580005.1 Eubacteriales bacterium
CAAAGAGCTTCTGCTGTGACGGTGTAAAGCACAGGTCGTGCGTGTCATACCCCTCGCCGCAGGTAAACTCTTTCTTTATTGTAACCTCGCCGCCGACACCGCCGCCGACATCGGCGCAGTCGCCGAGCACAAGGAACACAACTTCCGACGCCTTTGCTGCCGCGACAGCCTCTTTTATCATATCGTCATTTCCGCTTATCGGATTGCAGCCTTTTGCATAAAGTACACGCTCTTCACTTAGCCTTTGTACCATACCATCATAAAAGCTCAGGCAGTTTTGGGTGCGGTAACAGTAGTCACCGAGGAATGAGTCTTTGGCGTTGTTGCCGATAATGGCAACCTTGCTGAGGCTTTTTTCGTCAAGAGGAAGTATCCCATCATTTTTGAGCAGAAGTATCGACTGCTCGTCGAGCTTGCGAGAGAGAGCGACAGCCTCTTTGCTGTGCATTCTCTTGCGCTTTTCGTCGTTTGGATATGGGTTTTCAAATAGACCAAGACGGAATTTCAGCGTGAGGATATTGAGCACCGCCTCGTCGATGTATTTTTCGTCAAATTCACCTGCAAGGACAGCACTCTTTAGATCCTCGCCGTAGCCGAACGGCTCGGGAGCCTCCATGTCAACTCCTGCAAGGAGCGCCTGCTTTCCCGCTTCAAGCTCACTTTCGGCTGTGTGGTGGAAGTTCTTGAGCATATCGATAGCTCCGTAGTCGGAAATTGTCATTCCGTCAAATCCGAGCTCATCGCGCAAAAGATTGCGAAGCAACCTTTGCGACGCGTGCACCGCCTCGCCGTCAACTTCGTTGTATGACGGCATTGCCGAAAGTGCGCCGGCCTCTATGCATTTTTTGAAAGGCTCAAGCGTGATTTCTCTCATCTCACGCTCACCCATATGTACGGGAGCGAGATTTATACCACCCTCGGGCAGGCCGTAGGCAATAAAATGCTTGATTGTTGCGGCAACCTTGTGCTCTTGAAGCCCCCTTACATAATTACTTCCAAGCTCGCCCACAAGATAAGGGTCCTCGCCGTAGCATTCCTGAGTCCTGCCCCATCTCGGGTCGCGCGGAATATCAAGGTCGGGAGCGTATATCTGCCTTATTCCGACAGCCTCTGCTTCGCTTCCTATAACAGAAGCCATTTTGTATATAAGCTCGCGGTTAAAGCTTCCGCCGAGACCTGCCGACTGCGGAAAAATTGTTGCTTTCGGGTCTAGAAGTCCGTGAAGTCCCTCAAATGCAACAAGAGCCGGAATACCGAGCCTTGTACAGTTCACAAAATAGTCCTGAAGCACTTTTACAGTATCCTCGTTTTCAAGCACGCCGAAAGTACCGCCCCTTGCCTCAAGTGAGCCGTTTTTTCTCACCATGTCGCACGCCGACTCTGTCGTGAAGTATATATTCATCTGCTGTATTTTCTCTTCAAGAGTCATTTTGGAAATAAGCTCTTTTGCTCTTTGCTTTGCTGTGTCCTTTTGCATTTGGGTTTCTCCTTTTTCGGATTATTACTATTTTAATTTTACAGATAGCGCCAGAAAAAGTCAATACGCTTTTTGCTCTGAAATGAAACAAATTTGACTTTTTCATAATAAAACAGCAGTATACCTAGGGATACTGCTGTGTTGATTTTTATATTCTTCCAAACATATCGTAATTAAGCCAGAGAACCGTGTATCTGTCCTTCAGGTCCTTGGCGTAAAGGATTGCGTCACTTATCTTTTGCCCGCCGTAGGTGTCATAAAATTCCTTTATGTCAATCTCGCACAGCTCAAGCATACCGCAGAGTTCCTTTGGGTTCGGCATTTCGGCAAGTATTTCTCTTATCTCCGCCTCTTTGCTCTTATATACACTTATTCTGTCTTTGCTGTAGCTTCCTGCCTTGTCCTGCAGAGCGATACATCCGTCGGCGACAGGACCGTATATCTGCGACATTCTCTCGCAGAATTTGCTTCTTTCGGGGACAAACTGCACTTTGGGAAACTCCTTGCTCAAAATCTTTTCTCTTATTTCTGCCGTTACCACCGTGGAGTATGCAACATCGATGCCGTGTGCAAAATAGTCCTGAGAGTTTACAATCCCCACAATTTCAAAAAAGTGTGACAGGTGGTGTTCACTGCCCGACGCAGGGCGCGACGAGCCTGCAAAGCTCATCATAATGCCAACAATCATAAGCGCCTCGGTGAGAGCCTGTATGCTGCCCTCGTTGCGCTCGAGCAGACCTTTTGCAGTGTCAAGAGTGTTTTTTATCATTTTGTATGTTGTGTCGTATATGTACCGGCAGAAGTATTCGCCGTTGACGGCGTGAGCGAGTTTCCAGTCGCAAAGAGCGGAGTATTTTCCGACAATGTCACCATAGCCTGCCTTTATCATCTCAAGCGGTGCGTCTTTGAGAACCTCGGTGTCTGCAATGATTGCTCTCGGAAGTCCTGCAGGGACGGTTTCTTTCATTCCTTTCAGAATCATCGCGGCGCCGTCGGAGGCATATCCGTCCATCGACGGAGCTGTTGCAACCACCATGTAGGGAACGCCCGAAAAATGCGAAACATACTTACAGAGATCTTGTATAACGCCCGAGCCGATACCGATAATAAGGTCGGAGCCGTCAAGGCTTTTGCCAACCGTTTCTATTGCCTGCTCGTTTGGGATAAGCACAGTTTTGCCGCTGAATATTACCTTTTTGATATTTTTGCTGCACAGCGCGTCCTCGGTCTTTTGCCCTGCCGCGGCGTAGGTGTTCTCATCTGCAACGACAAGTATGTTTTCTTTTTGTGCACAAATCTCAGTAAGCCTTGATATCGCGCCATTTTCTATGTATACATATTCAATATCGCAAAGGTGAGTCTTTCCGCATTCGCATTTTACACCCCTGAGCATGCTGTTTATGTCCATTACAATTATCCTCCAATTTTCTTTCTTTTAGTATAGTACAATAACAAGAATAATTCAACAAAAAACAAAAAATGATAAAAAGAGGTGCATTTGTGTAGCAGGCAAGAGATAAATCTCCAACAAAAAACGGCGGCAGGAAGTTTTTTCCTGCCGCCTTATGTTATTTTAATTTTCCGAGCTTTGTCTTGTCTGCAATTACAACAAGCTTCATATCCCCGGTCAGCTTTGCGGCGGGGTCTATGTTGATCTGCACATTGTCGTCCCGGCGGATAGCAACTACGTTCAAAGAATATTTTTTACGCAGATCAAGCTCTATGAGGGTCTTGTCGAGCCATTCGGACTTCACATCGAGCTCAATGAGCGAAACATCGTGCGACAACTCGATTACATCTACAAATCCTGAGCTCAAGAGGTTCTTTGCAAGTCTTGTTCCGGACTCGTTTTCGGGGAAAACCACCTTGTCTGCACCGACCTTGTAGAGAATTTTACGATGCATTTCGTTACCGCATTTTGCAATAACAGTTCCAACGCCGGCATCCTTGCACAGCATAACTGCCATTACGCTTGCCTCGAGATTGTTTGCCATAGCAACGATTACGACATCTATGCTCGAAATTCCGAGCTGATTTATGCTTTCTGCGTCTGTGATGTCTGCACACTTGCAAAGAGGAATTTCGGCAGCGGCTGAATTTACTATTGTTTCATCCGAATCGACAGCCAGCACCTGCGCACCGTTGTTTACAAGCTCCTTGGCAACAGCTCGTCCGTAACGCCCGAGACCGAACACGGCATATGATTTGTTGATACTCATATTTACTCCTTTTTACCCTACACTTATATCCTCGGTAGGATTTTTTATGTTGTTTGTAACTTCTTTTTTTACATTAAAGGCAACTGCAAGAGAAATAGGGCCTATTCTTCCGAAATACATTGTGGCAATAATGATAATTTTTCCAGCAAGAGTCAGAAAAGGCGTGAGATTTCTTGTCAGTCCCACTGTTGCAGTTGCGCTCACTGTTTCGTATATTATGTCTATTGCGGGGGCGTTTGTTGATGCCGAGAGCAACACGGTTGACAAAAACACAATGACAAACGACATACCAGCCACAGCCACAGCCTTGCGGGTGATTTGCCTTGATATTGTTCTGTTAAATACAGAAACCTCGCTTCTGTTGCGTATGGCAGAGAGTGCTGTTGCAAAAAGCACAGCTATTGTTGCTGTCTTTATGCCTCCTGCCGTTCCCACCGGTGAGCCGCCTATAAACATAAGTAAAAGGCAAACAACAGCCGAGGCGTTCGAAAGATTTTCCTGCGGCAGGGTAGCAAAGCCTGCCGTCCTTGTAGTAACCGACTGAAAAAACGACGCCTGAAGCTTGTCAAAAAACGAATACTCACCGATTGTGAGAGGATTATTGTATTCAAAAGCAAAAATTGTAATTGTTCCTCCGATAATAAGAATGGTGGAGGAAGCAAGAACGATTTTGCTGTGAAGCGTCAGCCTGTCAAGGCATCTGAGCTTTTGTGTTTTGAAATTCTTCAAAACTCTTATGACATCCCACCACACGATATAGCCTATACCACCGAGAATGATTAGCGAGGCTGTGACCATGTTGATAATCGGATTGTGTACATATCCGCACAGGCTGTTTTCTGAGATGATGTCAATTCCCGCGTTACAAAAAGCAGAAACAGAGGTGAAAAGTGAGACCCAGAGTCCTCTTGCTCCGAACTCGGGAACAAAAACCGTCATATAAAGGAGGGCCCCGAGTCCCTCGAGGATAATGGTGCCGACAATGACATTTTTTACAAACCTTGCAAGACCTGAAAGGGTGTTAAGGTTAAAAGCATCCTGTATCAGCTGACTGTCCTTGAGTCCGATTTTTCTGTGAGCGGCGACCATGATTCCCGAAATTACGGTAATTACGCCAAGACCGCCTATCTGTATCAGAATGAGAATGACAATCTGCCCAAAAACACTCCAGGTCGAAACGGTCGGGAGTGTGACAAGTCCTGTCACGCAGGTTGCTGTTGCGGCAGTAAACAGCGCATCAATATAAGGAACAGCTTTTCCGCTCGCCGAGCTTTGCGGCAGGGCAAGCAATAGGCTGCCCAGCAGTATCACGGCAAGAAAGCTTATAAGAATCATCTGCGTTGTTGATAACGCAAAGCGCTTGGTCTTTTTCATATAAAGCCTCACAAAAAATCTTTTTACATTAATTTACAGTATACCATAAAAATATTAAATATTCAATACTTAAAATCCGGTTTCTTGGCTTTCACATTGCGGAGCAATATTTCACGCAGGAAGTACATTTCACATATCCGTAGAATTTATTTCGTTGAAAAAAAGACTATTCTTCGGAATAGTCTTTTTTCTGGCCTGCCTTACAGGACTCGAACCTGCAACCAACGGAATCGGAATCCGGTACTCTATCCAGATTGAGCTAAAGGCAGATATTATATTGTTTACTTAAATTGGAGCGGTAAATCTTACCGCTCCAATTTTTGAATTTCATTTTGCGTAGTCAACGCGTCTGCTCTCGCGGATAAGGTTAACTTTGATCTGTCCGGGATATTCAAGCTCGTTTTCGATTCGCTTTACAATATCGCGAGCGAGGAATACCATCTGGTCCTCGTTTACCTCCTCGGGCTTAACCATGATTCTTACCTCTCGGCCTGCCTGGATGGCATAGCACTTTTCAACTCCATCGAAGTCTGTAGCAATCTCCTCGAGCTTCTGGAGTCTCTTGATGTAAGACTCAAGATTTTCTCGTCTTGCTCCGGGTCGAGCTGCCGATACGGCGTCTGCCGCCTGAACGAGCATTGCAATAACCGTCTGGGGTTCAACATCTCCGTGATGAGCCTCTATTGCGTGGATAACATCCTTGTTTTCGTGATATTTCTTTGCAAGATCCACACCAATCTGCACATGCGAGCCCTCAACATCGTGAGTCATCGCCTTGCCGATATCGTGAAGAAGTCCGGCACGCTTTGCAAGCATCGGGTCAACGCCGAGCTCCTGGGCCATCATTCCTGCAATATGTGACACCTCGATAGAGTGTATAAGTACATTCTGCCCGTAGCTTGTACGATAGCGCAGACGACCGAGAAGCTTTATAAGCTCGGGGTTTATGCCGTGTACGCCTGTTTCAAAGGTTGCCTGCTCGCCCGACTGCTTGATTATGTTCTCCACCTCGCGGCGGCTCTTTTCAACCATTTCTTCAATATGAGCAGGATGAATGCGTCCGTCTGCGATAAGTCTTTCGAGAGAGAGTCTTGCAATCTCTCGTCTTACAGGGTCAAAGCAGGATATTGTAATTGCCTCGGGAGTATCGTCGATAATAAGATCAACGCCTGTGAGCTGCTCAATGGCACGGATATTGCGTCCCTCACGGCCGATGATTCTGCCTTTCATTTCATCATTTGGCAGGTCAACTGCAGATACCGTTGTTTCGGATACCTGCTCGGAAGCACAGCGCTGAATGGCAAGAGAAATGATGTTTCTCGCCTTTTCCTCGGCCTCTTCCTTGCACTGCTGCTCAATCTCGGCAATCTTCATAGCCGCCTCGTGTCTTACCTCAGACTCAATCTTGTGAAGAAGATATTCCTTGGCAGTCTCGGCGGTGTAGCCCGAGATTTCCTCCAGCTTTTGTGTCTGCTGAATTTTGATCTGTTCAACTTCGGAGATTTTCTCCTCATATTCCTTATACTTTCTGTTGAAATTTTCTTCCTTCTGCTCGCACGACTCTATCTTTCTGTCGAGAGTTTCTTCTTTTTGCTGAGCCCTCTTTTCGAGTCTTGCGACTTCGTTTCTGCGTTCCTTGATTTCTTTTTCAGCTTCATTCTTTGTGCGAAGTATTTCTTCCTTTGCTTCAAGTAAAGCTTCTTTTTTCTTGGTTTCGGCTGTTTTTAAAGCCTCGTCAACTATACGCTTTGCTTCATTTTCCGCCGATTTGATGGCAGCCTCGGCAATCTTCTTTCTGATAAAGAAGCCGATAAGTATACCAACAAAAAGGCACACCGCAGCCGCCGCCACGGCAATGATAACTTCGGTAGTCAATCAAAGCACCTCCTTAAATGTTTTGGATTTAAAGTATTTTTTATGCCGGTATTCCGACCGGCTATAAAAAAACAGGTGCCTAGTTCTGCCCTTTAAAAATATTAAATTGTAAAAATAAAATTATTAAAACACGCATACGCCGTTGTCTCGTGCAGGGAGTGCCTAGCGGGCAATCGTCCTTATATAACAGTCCGTCTTGCCGGAGAAACGCTGTGTGCGCAGATAAAAAATTATTCCGGCACCCAAAGCACGCACGCCGGGTACCGTACAATGTCTTATTTTTTGTGGAGCAAAATAAGCACATGGATTTTTATATATTGATAATCGAAAATATGCGGGGGAAGGTAGCTTCCGCCCAAAATCACTCAATATTTTCTACTTTGCAATTTTTTATATATTCCGATACACTAATTGTATAACTTTCTTGAAGTCCTGTCAAGAAGCAGATCTTTGTTTTGTTACATAATTTATGTTTTGTTTTCTTTTTGTTCACAAAACAGAAGTATTTCTCTGCAAATTTTGTGGCAAAGTCGGCTTACCTGTAAATAATATAATAGAAAAAAGGTGTAAAAGAGAGCAAAACTGCCAAAATATATCATAGCGGAGCTTTTTTGATAAAAAAGTGTTGACAAAAAGGATTCTATACTGTATAATGTACAAGTTGAGTAATATGCCCAGCATGCCCAAATGCAGTGAGTGTCGCATTTTGGCTGCTTTGCAGACTCACAAAAACAACAAATTTTTAAAGAGGAGGTGCGGTATGCCAACATTCAACCAGTTAGTTCGTAAAGGACGCGAACAGGTAACTTACAAGTCGAAATCTCCTGCACTCGGAAAGGGAACAAACTCCCTCAAAAAGATTGCAACAGATGTTAACTCTCCCCAGAAGAGAGGCGTTTGTACAAAGGTTTCCACAAAGACTCCTAAGAAGCCTAACTCTGCTCTCCGTAAGATCGCAAGAGTAAGACTTACAAACGGAATCGAAGTTACATCTTACATCCCCGGAATCGGTCACAACCTTCAGGAGCACAGCGTAGTGCTTATCCGTGGAGGAAGAGTTAAGGACCTTCCTGGTGTTCGTTATCACATTATCCGTGGTACACTCGATACACAGGGCGTTGCTAAGAGAAACCAGTCCCGTTCTAAGTACGGTGCTAAGAAGGAAAAGGCTAAGAGCTGAGTTCTTTCTGCATACCGGCTCATATTGAGCAAACAAGGTTTGTATTTTGGATATATGCCGCATTCACTATATATTTTGTGTGCGGAACTTCCAAAGTGCTGACGAAAGGTAATCATTTCGAGTACCTATGAATTCATCTATATTATGAAGGAGGGAAGTATAGTGCCAAGAAGAGGTTCTGTACCAAAGAGAGACATACTCCCCGATCCGATGTACAACTCCAAGCTTGTAACAAAGCTTATTAACAACATTATGTACGACGGTAAAAAGGGCGTAGCTCAGAAAATAGTTTACGAAGCTTTTGATATCATCAATCAGAAGGGACAGGATCCTATTGAAGCTTTCCAGAAAGCAATGGAAAACATCATGCCTGTTCTCGAAGTTAAGGCACGCCGTGTTGGTGGTTCTACCTACCAGGTGCCGATTGAAGTAAGACCCGAAAGAAGACAGACACTCGGTCTCAGATGGCTTACAACTTATTCTCGTGCAAGAAGCGAAAGAACTATGGCCGAAAGACTCGCAGGAGAAATCCTCGACGCAGTTGCAGGAATCGGTTCTGCCGTTAAGAAGCGCGAAGACACTCACAAGATGGCCGAAGCTAACAAGGCTTTTGCACATTACAGATATTAATCGAGATTTTAAGAATGAGCGGGTTGCGGGAGAACTCTCCCGTACGATCCGCAGGTTAGAATTTATAAGGAGTAACAATCCAAATGGGAAGACAATATCCGCTTGAATTTACCCGCAACATCGGTATCATGGCGCATATCGACGCTGGTAAAACAACAACAACCGAGCGAATTCTGTATTACACCGGTAAGACTCACAAGATTGGTGAAACCCATGACGGTTCTGCAACAATGGACTGGATGGAGCAGGAGCAGGAAAGAGGTATCACAATTACTTCTGCTGCTACAACCTGTTACTGGAAGAACAACAGAATTAACATTATCGACACCCCCGGTCACGTTGACTTCACTGTTGAAGTTGAGCGTTCACTCCGCGTACTTGACGGCTCTGTTACAGTTCTCTGTGCTAAGGGCGGCGTTGAGCCTCAGTCCGAAACAGTATGGCGTCAGGCTGACAAGTATGGTGTTCCTCGTATGTGCTATGTTAACAAGATGGACATCATGGGTGCAAACTTCTACAAAGTTGTAGATATGATAAGAGATCGCCTCAAGGCTAACGCCGTGCCGATTCAGCTTCCTATCGGTGCTGAAGAGACATTCAAGGGCATCATCGACCTTCTCGAAATGAAGGCTTATATCTACGAGGACGATATCGGCGTTAAGATCAACGTTACAGATATCCCTGCAGATATGGTTGAGAAGGCAAATCAGTTCAGAGCTGAGCTCATCGAGCACATCGCTGAAACAGACGAGGAGCTTCTCGAGAAGTACCTCGGCGGTGAAGAGTTCACAATCGACGAAATGAAGGCTGCTATCCGTAAGTCTACTATCGCCAACACAATGGTTCCCGTAGTTTGCGGTACATCCTACAAGAATAAGGGCGTTCAGAAGCTTCTCGACGCTGTTATCGACTATATGCCT
>JAZNMZ010000071.1:0-38117 GCA_045580005.1 Eubacteriales bacterium
TGCCGAAGTGCTCTGTAAGCTCTTCTAGGCACGGCTTGCCTTTTTCGACAACCTGCCTTGCAACAAGGTCGGTATCTATGCAGGCAAATCCGATTTTCCGAAGTTCCTCGCAAAGACTACCTTTGCCTGCACCGGTAGGACCTGTAAGTCCGATTATTTTCACAAAAATCACCTACAATTCGATAATTTTGTATGCCGCCGCCTTTAATAAACGGTTAAAGACCGCAAGATTAAGACCGCTCTTGTCTCCTGTAATACGGACAAAAACCTTGTCGAGTTCCGGAATTTTGTCGGTATCGCGAAGATGTGAGAAGATGGCGTGAGCATGTGATGGTATATCGTCTTTTGCTCCCATATCCATTATAATCTTGGCTTCAGGGTTAATATTCCCCGACAGTGCTTTTATATCCTCACTGAAAAGAATAAGCGCACACTTGTCGGAATCCGAAAGCAGAAGTATGTATTCTTTTACCTTGTCGTCATCTCCTGCAAGAAGATAAACAGGGGTACATGGCGCATAGTGCTTGTATTTCATGCCGGGCGCTGCCGCCTTTTCGTCGGGACGCATCTCTGACAAAACAGATTGTGCAACATCTACCTTGCCGAGCGTGTCACACAGAGCTTCAAATGTCACCGCTCCCGGACGCAAAAGCGTCGGAGGCTCTGTTGCAAGAGTGACGATTGTCGATTCGAGTCCGACATCACAGTCTCCGCCGTCGATAATCACATCAACCTTTGAAAAAAGGTCGTCGATTACATGCTGGGCCTTTGTGGGGCTCGGTTTGCCGGATATGTTGGCAGACGGCGCCGCAACAGGCACATCGCACAGCTCAAGGAACTTGTGAGCAACCTTGTTCTCAGGCACTCTCAGTGCGACATTCGGTAGGTTTGCCGTTACTGTCATTGGGATACAATCCTTTTTGGGAAGTATCACAGTCAGCGGTCCGGGCATGAGGTGCTTGAGCTTTACAAATCCCGCACTGTCTTTTGTGTGACAGTAGTTTTCTGCTTTGTCGGCATTATCAAGATGTATAATAAGAGGATTGTCCTGAGGACGCCCCTTTGCTTCAAAAATCTGCTCGCATGCCTTGCTGTCGAGCGCGTTTGCGCCAAGTCCGTACACCGTCTCGGTGGGGAAGCATACCGTGCCGCCCTTGCGGATGATGTCGGCTGCAAACGAGAGCTTTTCTATATCGTCCTTTTCGGTAAGATTTTTACTCACCTTAAGTATCTGTGTGTTTTCAAGTATCATTGATATTACTCTTTTCAAAAATTAAAATTCGCTTGCGGCAAGCTTTGCTGTTCTGTCGGCAGTGAGCAAAGCGTCAATAACTTCCTCAAGTCTGCCGTTCATAATGCTGTCAAGGCTGTATAATGTAAGCCCTATTCTGTGGTCGGTAAGTCTGCCCTGCGGGAAGTTGTAGGTACGGATGCGCTCGCTTCTGTCGCCCGAGCCTACCTGGCTCTTTCTTTCAGAAGCAATTGCCTGTCGCTGTTTTTCCCTTTCGCTGTCAAGGAGCCGTGTGCGAAGTATCTTCATAGCCTTGTCTCGGTTTTTGAACTGGCTTCGCTCGTCCTGACACTCAACAACAATGCCTGTTGGTATGTGAGTGATACGGATTGCAGAGTCGGTCTTGTTTACATGCTGCCCTCCCGCGCCGCCGCTGCGGTATGTGTCAATCTCAAGGTCGGCAGGGTTGATATCCACTTCAACCTCTTCCGCCTCTGGAAGAACTGCAACTGTAACGGCTGAGGTATGTATGCGGCCCTGTGTTTCTGTCTCGGGCACACGCTGCACGCGGTGAACTCCGCTCTCGAACTTGAGTCTGGAGTAGGCGCCGTCTCCTGTGATCATAAACGAGATTTCCTTGTATCCTCCAAGTCCCGTTTCGTTTGCATACATAAGCTCGCACTTAAAGCCGCAGCTCTCGGCATACATTGTGTACATTCGGTATAGGCTTCCCGCAAAAAGAGCGGCTTCATCTCCGCCTGTGCCTGCGCGTATTTCGACAATTACATTCTTGTCGTCGTTTTCGTCCTTGGGTAATAGCAGTATCTTGAGCTCTTCCTCGAGCTCCGAGAGCTGCTCTTTGCCCTCTTTTATCTCAAGTTCGCACATCTCGCACAGCTCTCTGTCAGATTCGAGCGTGAGAAGTAGCTGCGCCTGCTCAATATTGTCGGCGCATTTTTTGTACTCACGGTATTTTTCGATAATGGGGGTAAGGGTCTTGTGCTCTTTCATGAGCTTTTTAAAGGTTTCGGTATCGTTTATTACATCGGGGGACATAAGCTTTTCGCTTATCTCCTCGTATTTCTTCTCGGCTTCAACAAGGTTTTCAAACATCAGTTTTCTCCATCGGGGTTTTCTTTAGAAATAACACTTTTTATACTTTTTTCAAGCTTTACTCGAGGTATTGTCACATCGTGTCCACAGCTCTGACAGACGATTTTAACATCACTGCCGAGCCGTGCAACTGTAAACGACTTTGCATTCTTGCCGCAGGCGTGATTTTTTTTCATGATAAGGGTGTCGCCCAGAGAAAAAAATTTCGGCAGCATATATTCTCCCACCTTAAAAACAAATATACTACATTATAACATATATAAAACAAAAAAGCAATATTCGCGGCAAAAAACTATTGACAGCAGACAGGGGATATGGTATAATTTGAAAATGAAATTCAGTTTCGATTTGAGGTAGGTATGGGTACAACGGTAAGCTATAAGACAAAACAGAGAGAAAATATACTTTCTTGCATAAAGAGCTTTGACGGTGCGCATTTCACAGCCGACGAGCTTGCCAGAAGATTGCAGGATGGGGGCTTTGGTGTCGGCAAGACAACGGTGTACAGATGCCTTGACAGAATGACCGGGGATGGCAGTGTGAGAAAATATCTCCTTGGCGACAAGGATAGTGCCTGCTACCAGTATATTGCAGGCGGCTGCACAGAGCACTTTCACCTCAAGTGTACCTGCTGCGGGAAGCTTATTCACGCCGAGTGCGAATATCTTTCAAAGATAGCAGAGCATATAGGACAACACCACGGCTTTGAGGTGAACAGCTCAAAAACGGTGTTTTACGGTATCTGCCTTGAATGTAAAGGAGAAAATGTATGAAAAAGATACTTTGCTTGCTGCTTGCGGTGGCATCCTTGCTTCTTGCAGGCTGCACATGGGAAAATCGCGATGATCGTGACGGAAAAATAAAGGTAGTTGCAACTCTCTTTCCTCAATACGATTTTGCAAGAAACATTGCGGGCGAAAGAATGCATATTGAAATACTTCTCCCTGCAGGAATTGACAGCCATGCCTTTGACCCGTCTGTTTCGGATATTTTGAAGATGAATGACGCCGACATGGTAATCTACACAGGCGCCGATATGGAAAGCTGGGCGCAGACCTTTATTGACGCTGCCGACTCTGACATTGCGGTGCTCGACCTTTCGGAGGGCTTTGACATGGGACATGACCACGAGGAACATGGGCATGCCCATGAAGACCCACACATCTGGACGAGCCCGAAGAACGCCATGGGCATTGTTGTAAGCATCTGCAACGCCTTTTGTGAGCTTGACCCGGCCGGGGCTGAGTATTACAGAGCAAATGCAGACGCGTATATAAAAGAGCTGCAGGCTCTTTCGGACACCCTTGAGGCGCTGTCGGAAGGTGCAAATGACAAGACTTTGTACTTCGGTGGCAAGTTCTCTTTTCACCATCTTATGGTGGACTACAGCTTTTCATATATGACCTTGTATGACGGTTGCTCCGAGAGTGCCGAACCGAGTGCAAAAAGGCTTACGGAACTCACAGGGCTTATGAAAAAAGAAAATGCTAGGGTTATATTCTATCCTGAACTGTCGGCAGGCAGTGCAGCACAGAGCATTGCTGCCGACACGGGCGCGAAAGCTGTTGTGCTTCACTCGTGCCACAATCTCTCGCAGACCGAGTATGAGCAGGGCGAGAGCTATCTTTCGCTTATGCAAAAGAATTTACAGAAGATCGAGGAGGCAATCTCTTGAGTGTAATAATGAGAGCAGAGCATATCTGCGTCGCGTACGAAGGAAAAAAAGTGGTCGACCATGTCAGCTTTGAGGTTGAGCACGGCGACTGGCTGTGTATTGTCGGAGAAAACGGCACGGGCAAGAGCTCGCTTGTCAAGGCTATGCTCGGACTTGTTCCGACCTGCTGCGGCAAGGCAGAGTTTAATCTTGCTGAGGGCAAAAAACGCATTGGTTATCTGCCTCAGCAAACCCTTTTGCAAAGAGATTTTCCCTGCTCGGTATATGAGCTTGTGTTGTCAGGATGTCTGTCCTCTATGAAGTTTCCGAGGTTCTACCGCAGAGCGCAGAGAAAAAAAGCAAGGGAATATATGCAGTATCTCGATATATACGAGCTGCGGCACAAGGCGGTAAGCGAGCTGTCGGGCGGCCAGCGACAGAGAGCGTATCTTGCAAGAGCACTTCTTGCGTCAGATGAAATGCTCGTACTCGACGAGCCTGTGAGCGGACTTGATGTAAACGCTACTCGCGACCTTTACTTGTGCCTCAAACGGCTTAACAGCGAAAAGGGTATTACCGTTGTTATGATTTCTCATGATATGGAAAGCGCGGTAAAGTATGCAAACAAAATACTGCACCTTGATAAGACGCTTCTTTTCTTCGGAAAGAAAGAGGATTATCTTGAGAGCAAATATTCAAAGAAGCTGCTGAACGGGGAGGAAGAATAATGCTTGATTTTCTGATTGATATTTTTTCAACCCCTCTGATTTTGCGAGCAGCCCTTGTGGGACTTCTGGTATCGGTATGCGCGGCGCTACTGGGAGTGAGCCTTGTGCTCAAGAGATATTCTATGATAGGCGACGGACTCTCCCATGTTGCATTTGGCTCGCTGAGTATTGCATATGCTCTTAATTTTGCACCGCTTGCCGTGACAATCCCTGTTGTTGTGCTTGCTGCTTTTCTTCTGCTTCGCGTATCCGAAAATAGCAGGATAAACGGTGACTCGGCAATAGCACTTATTGCTAGCACAAGCCTTGCAGCAGGTATTATCTGCACAAATCTCAGCCGAGTCAATATTGATGTAAACAGCTTTATGTTCGGAAGTATTTTGCTTATTGATAAGAGCGAGCTTATGATATGCATACCGCTTGCACTTGCTGTGATAGGTGTTTTTGTCATTTTTTATCATGAGATTTTCCTTGTTACATACGATGAGGATTTTGCAAGAGCATCGGGTACAAGAGTGGGGGCATATAAGACAGTGCTTGCACTTCTGACAGCTCTTACTGTTGTAATCGGAATGAGAATAATGGGCACACTTTTAATATCAAGCCTGGTTATTTTCCCTGCACTTACTGCTATGCGAGTGTTCAGGTCTTTCAAAAAAGTCGTTGTCTGTTCGGCGACAGTATCGGTAGCCGCATTTCTGGCAGGACTTTTTATGACAATCGCCTTTGATATCCCTGCGGGAGCGAGCATTGTTGCGGCAAATGCCGTAATGTTTGTGATATTCAGTATCGCAGGCAAGATCTGCCGTAAAAACTGATATTTTTGTTGACAAAGTGTTTTTGATATAGTATAATAATCGTTGCGAAAAATATGAAAGTGAGGACGGCTGTGAACGAAGTACAAAAACATATTATAGACCTTACTCCGCTTTTTCTGGGCGACCGACAGGAAAAGGATTTTTCTTTTGAGTTCACTCCCGAGGTGTTTGATGACAGTATTGTCATAGAAAGCCCTGTTATCTGTCACGGCAGGGTATATGAGAAAGCAAACGCAAGAAGCGGCGCACAGAACTATATCGAGCTTGGAATAAAACTTGAGGGCTCATACAAGACAGGCTGTGCAAGATGTCTTGCGGATATGACAGTGCCTGTCAGGATCGAAGCAGACTACTGTGTTGTAAACAAACCCAAAAACGATGAAGACAATGACAGTATCCTTTTTGCTCCCGAGGGCAAGCTTGATGTGGGAGAGGTGGCAGATGCGCTCTTTTTCCTTAATTTACCCTCCAAGCACATCTGCCGCGAGGACTGCAAGGGACTTTGTCAGAAGTGCGGAAAAAACTTTAACGAGGGCAAATGCCAATGCGAGGAAAAAAATATTGATCCAAGACTAGCAGTTTTGAAAAAATTACTTGACAAAACCGAAAATTAGTAGTATAATACAAAATGTATGCTAAAACTTAGTTAAAAATCAAGATATATAAAGGAGGTTGCTACAATGGCAGTACCAAAGAGAAAAGTATCAAAAGCAAGAAGAGATAAGAGACGCAGCAATGTTTGGAAGCTCGCGATTCCCGGCTTTACAAAGTGCCCTAAGTGCGGCGAATACAATCTTTCACACAGAGTTTGCAGAAACTGCAAGACTTATGCAGGTAAGGATTATTCAGCTGTAAAGGCAGAACAGCCTGCTGAAGAGGCAAATGCATAATTTGGCTTAATTTTTGCTTAACAAAAAGGGAAGGGCAATTTGCTCCTTCCCTGTTTTTGTTTAAAAAACGGTTGAGGTGCATATGGTAACGGTAAAGTCAGTTGTAAAAAATTCATACGCGGCAAAGGCAGGCGTTCTCGCCGGCGATATTCTTGTTTCGTGCGGGGGAGCTGAGATTGACGATGTTCTTGATTACAGATACTACACAACAGAAAAGAAGCTGTCGCTTACAATTTTGCATGATGGCGAGGAAAAGCAGTTTGAAATATCGAAAAAAGACGAATACGACGATCTGGGCCTTGAGTTTGAGACATATCTTATGGACAAGCAGCACTCGTGCAAGAATGGCTGTGTTTTCTGTTTTATCGACCAGAATCCCAAGGGTATGAGAGAGAGTATTTACTTCAAGGACGACGATTCGAGAATGTCTTTTTTCTACGGAAACTACATCACTCTGACCAATCTTTCACAAAAAGATGTAGACAGAATTATAAAAATGCGCATATCTCCCGTCAATATCTCGGTACACACCACAAATCCCGAGCTGCGCGTCAAAATGATGAAGAATAAAAACGCCGGTAAGAGTCTTTCTTATATCAAGGACTTTTATGATGGTGAGATTAATATGAACTGCCAGATTGTTCTTTGCAAGAATATGAACGATGGCAAAGAGCTTGAGGCGAGCCTTGCCGATCTTGCCGAGTATTACCCTTTTGTTGAGAGTATCGCAATTGTTCCTGCAGGTCTTACCTGCCATAGACAGGGACTTTGCCCTCTTGAGCCGTTCAGTAGGGAGGACAGTCGCGAGGTGATTGAGATAATCGACAGATTCGGCAGGGAAAATCTTAAGAAATTCGGCACAAGACTTGTGTATGCTTCTGATGAATGGTATTTAAAAGCCGAACTTGACATGCCCGAAACAGAGTACTATGAGGAGTACGCCCAGCTCGAGAACGGCGTTGGTATGATAAGACTAATGAGCGATGAGGTAGAGCAGGAGATACAGGAGCTTGTTTCAAGCGGATTTGTGCTCGACCAAAAACGCACAGTTTCTGTTGTCACAGGAAGCGCGGCGTACGATTTTATTAAAAAATCTGTTGAAAAGTTAAAGAAAAAATGGTATAATCTTGAGTGTGAGGTATACAGAGCCGAAAACTACTTTTTCGGCGGCGGCGTGACTGTTGCAGGACTTCTGACAGGAAGCGACCTTGTGAAGAACCTTTCAGGCAAAAAGCTCGGAGACACGCTGTTCTTCCCCGAGGTTATGCTCAGACACGAAAAGGATATGTTCCTTGATAATATGACGGTGGAAGAACTGTCACAGGCGCTCGGAGTGGAGTGCGTACCTGTGCCGTCTGACGGCGCAGAGTTTGCTGACATCATACTCGGAGTATGAGCGCACAATTTTTTGGAGGGAAATAAATGTCAAAACCGATTGTTGCCATAGTCGGCAGACCTAATGTAGGCAAAAGTACATTTTTCAATAAGCTCGCCGGCAAGCGTATCTCTATTGTTGAGGATACCCCCGGAGTGACAAGAGACAGAATATACTTTGAAACCGAGTGGGCAGGCAGGAGTCTTATGATGATCGACACAGGAGGTATCGAGCCCGATGCCAACGATGTCATTATGGCTCATATCAAGACGCAGGCACAGATTGCTATCGACAGTGCAGATGTAATTATATATATGTGCGATTTTCACGCAGGGGTTACAGCCGACGACAGAGAACTTGCACTTATGCTCAAAAAGAGCCACAAGCCGATTGTTCTTGCAGTAAACAAGATGGATAAAATCGGCATGATTCCGCCCGAGTTTTATGAGTTTTATGAGCTTGGTCTCGGTGAGCCGATTGCGCTTTCTTCTGTACACGGTACGGGCAGCGGAGATGTACTTGAGCGCGTGTGTGAGCATCTTTCCGACTACGAGGATGAGCCCGAGGATGAGGATGTTATAAAGGTTGCCGTTATCGGCAGACCCAACGCCGGCAAGAGCTCGCTTGTCAACAGAGTTCTCGGAGAGGAGCGTATGATTGTATCAAATATAGCAGGTACAACAAGAGACGCTATTGACTCAAAGATAGAAAACGAGTACGGCAAATACACCTTTATTGACACGGCTGGTATTCGCAAGAGCGGCAAGATAGAGGACAGTATCGAGAGATTCAGCGTTCTGCGCGCGCACCTTGCTGTCGAGCGCTCGGATGTGTGTGTCATTATGATTGACGCAACCGAGGGAGTCACAGCGCAGGACGAGCGTATAGCAGGCATCGCTCACGAGAACGGTAAGGCTTCTGTTATCGTTGTCAACAAGTGGGACCTTGTGGAAAAGGACGGCAAGACGCTTGACAATATGAGAAAGGATATCCAGTCAGCCCTTTCTTATATGACATACGCCCCTGTACTTTTTATCTCGGCAAAGACCGGACAAAGAGTCGACAGACTCTATGAGCTTATAAACTATGTAAACGACCAGTCACAGATGCGTATATCGACGGGTATGCTCAACGATGTGCTTAACGACGCGATTACACGCGTTCAGCCGCCGTCAGACAAGGGCAAGAGACTCAAGATATACTATATGACGCAGACAGGTATCAAGGCACCCACCTTTGTGCTGTTTGTAAACGACGCAGAGCTTTTCCATTTTTCATATCAGAGATATATCGAAAACAAGCTCCGCGAGACCTTTGGATTTGAAGGTACGCCGATTAAGCTCGTTATAAGAGAAAAGAACGACGGCGAAAACGCATAAGTGTTTTCAGGAGGAAATTATGGCTTTTTTAGAATTGCTTGCTAACGGAATTGTCGGAAAATATTTCAGCACCGAAATACCTCTTTTTGTGCTGTGCTATATTCTTGTGGCTTTTATTGCATATGCGCTGGGAAGCATTAACTTTGCGATAATCCTTTCAAAGCTCCGCCACAACGACGATATCAGGCGTCACGGCAGCGGAAATGCGGGTATGACAAATATGCTTCGTACCTACGGCAAGACCGACGGAATTCTTACATTCCTCGGTGATGCGCTCAAAACAGCTCTTGCAATATTCATAGGTATGCTTATTGTGGGCAGTGCTCACGGCGGCAACTATGCAGGCGGACTTTTTGCAATACTCGGACATATTTTTCCGTGTTACTATGGCTTCAAGGGCGGCAAGGGCGTTGTAGCCTCTGCGATGACGATACTTATGCTCAATCCTGCTGTTTTCGGTATGCTGATACTTGTGTTTGTGATAGTTGTTGCAATCTGGAGATATATTTCTCTAGGCTCAGTGATATGCGCTATGCTCTATCCTATGCTTACCTTTGCGGTGACGCGCGTTTCGGACAAGGGCCCTGCAACACTATTTGCACTTGTCATCGCAATACTTGTAATAGTTTTGCACAAGGACAACATTGTGCGCCTTATGCAGGGTAAAGAGTCAAAGCTGAGCTTTGGTAAAAAGAGTGAGAAGAAAACATATACAGTAAAAAAACAAAAAAACCGTAAGAACGGTAAATAAACATATGTCAGACATGAAAAACAAAAACGCAAAAAGCCCCGGAGAGAATCAGTCTGCGCAGTCTTTTGACAACAAAGCACTGCTTGATAATCTCGGCCCGGACGATATAGTATCCTCGCATACCTACCAAAAGCGTAAGAATGCGACAGGTGCTTTGCGGCTGTTTTTCATGTTTGTTTTTGCCTGCGTATTTGTTATAGCGTCCTTTAATGTGATAAGCTCGACGCTCAGCAGAATAAAAGCGGATAAATACTATGACAGCCTGCGTGATATTTTCTACGGCGAGCAGACAATAGCGGGGAACATATCGTACCTCGCACCCGAGGTAATGTCTGCAGATGACAGACTGTATTCGGAGGACGGTTCGGTTTTTGAATCCCAGAACATATCCCCCGACGATTTGAAGGTAAAATACGAGCTTATGCTTCCCAACCTTGAGGCTCTGAAAAGCATCAACGGCGGCGCGTTTGCGTGGATAAAGGTTGGGGGTACAAGAGTAGACTATCCGATAGTCAAGGGCAGCGATAACGACTATTATCTCGACCACGCACTTGACAGGACATACAGCGTGTCGGGCAGTGTGTTTGTCGACTATATGAACAGTACAAATCTTGACAAAAACCGCAACACCTGCGTTTACGGGCATAATATGAACGACGGAACAATGTTCCAGACAATTATGAACTTCAAGAATGTAAATCAGTTCAAAAACGGCAGGATAGAGATATATACAAAAGACGGAATATATATTTACACCCCCTTTTCGGCGTACGAAGCCGACCCGTACTATTATTTTTATTATACCGAATTCCCGACAGATGAGTATTATGCACAGTTCCTGTCGGATATAAAAGAGCGGTCAATGCACGCGTCATCAATAACTCCGACGGTGCAGGATAAGATAGTAACCCTCATTACCTGCACAAACACAGTAGAGGACAACCGGTTTGTTGTACATGGCGTGCTGACTGAGGTTGTAAAATAAACTTTGAGGTGACTTTATGAAGAATGTAAAAGACATTGTGAGCTTTGTGATTATTGCCCTTTGGGTCGTGCTTTTTCTGGTGCTGACAGTGAGATTTCCTGTGGCGGATATGCTCTCGGACAGCATAACATCAATGGAAACCACAGACGACACAGCGGTAGTTGTTGACAATATATTGTCATATGCGATAGGCACTGTAGGAATACTTTCGGGTATTGTCGGTGTCATAATAAAAAGGCGTGAGCTTATCGCACTCTCGCTTGTGCAGGCAGGAATCATTCTGCTGTCGGTTATTCTGTGCGGTATTGCTTTTGTGACGCTCAATGACGCATTCTTAAAATATATGCTGTATCTTCTCAACCCCTTTACGGCATTTATGTATCTGCCCGTTTTCTGGGCACTTGTTTTTACAATGATAAGCACTCTTTTTCCTGTTGCGACATATATAATTTATAAAATAAAGCACGATTAAAAAAGAAGCCTGCAGGGCTTCTTTTTTGAATTCAACTGTATAAATCCGGCAAAAATATCCGTGAGGTGATTTCTTGAAATTCTCGCGGTTGTCTTTGATATATTTTATTTTTATACTGTGTACAGCTTTTGTTTGTGCAAGACTTTTTATCATAGCCTACAACGGTACGGCTGCCGATGAGGTGCTTTCGGGGCAGTATACAAGAAGACTCGACCTTGCAAGTCGCGACGGCTTTATATTTGACAGATACGGAGAGCTTTTGTCACACAATGAGTCGGGGTATGTTGTTTTTATAAATCCTGCAAACGCCGATTCTTTACAGTATGGCGATATTGCACGCGAGCTGTCGGAGTCGAGCGGTATGCGCGAGTCGCACTTTTATGACAAGCTGTATTCGAAAAACGCTTTTGTCGTTACCACTGATAAGAAAGTCGAGGTCGAGTATGCAACAAGCTTTGTAAGGTATGAGAAGAATATGTCCGACTTTCTCTGCCATATTCTCGGATACGATGATATAGACGGCAACGGCGTGTGCGGAGTGAGACGAGCGTATGGTGACTATCTTGACAGCGTTTCGGGCACGGCTTTTGTGCGATACGAGGCTGACGCGACAGGCGGCATTATTGAAAACGGCGTGTTCAGCGTTTATGACAGTATGTACAGCGAAAAAACAGGACTTTTGCTCACGCTAGATAAAGAAATTCAGGCAATAGCCGAGTTAGCGGCAAGCGAGCTACTAGATATGGGAGCTATTGTGATAACAGATATAAACAGCGGCGAAATTCTTGCGTCTGTTTCTGCTCCGTCGTTTTATCCCGACAGAGTGTCCGACTATCTTGAATCGGAAAAAGGTGAGTTTGTCAACCGCGCATTTATGTCTTATACTCCCGGCTCGGTTTTCAAGACAGTGGTTGCGTGTGCGGCACTCGAAAATGACATAGGTCTTTTTGAGCTCGAGTATGAATGTACGGGAGCTATTGACCTTTCGGGTGAGACAATACCCTGCCACGACAGGGACGGACACGGCAAGATTGCAATGAAAGAGGCTTTTGCAAATTCCTGCAACCCGTATTTTATAAATCTTGCGCTTCAGATAGGTATTGACGAAATACTCAGCATGGCAAAGAGCATGGGGGTGTGCACATACGACAATATTAATCTTCTTTCCTGCGCTGCAGGAAACCTGCCTACAGACAGACTCTTTCTCCCTGCAAATGTAGCAAACACGGCGGTGGGACAGGGAGAAGTGCTGCTGACTCCTGTGCAGGTCTGCTCTGTTATGTCGTGCGCTGTGAGCGGCGAGTTTATTATGCCGTCTATTGTAAAAGGCTATATAAACTTGGGCGAGCTTACAGATACACGGGCAGAATACAAAAACAGAGTGCTGTCACATAATACGACTGAACTTATGAGAGAAATGCTGTCATATTGCGTGAGCGACGGCACAGGAAGCGCGGCACAAAGCGAGCTTGTTTCTGTCGGTGGCAAAACGGCAACAGCGCAGAGCGGTCAGTATAAGGACGGCAGGGAAGTGATCCACAGATGGTTTGCGGGAGTTTTTCCGATGGATGAGCCACAATACAGCATTTGCGTGCTCTGTGACGGCAACGGCAGCAGCACCGTCAGTCCAGCAAGCGTTTTCAAGTCGCTGTGCGAGCGGCTGGTGCAATAAAAAACTCGCCCTGAGGCGAGTTTTAATTTATTCTGAGTCCCTTTGGATAATGATTTTTGATGTATCCTCCCACAGCCTTGCCGCCGCCAAGAGGAATGCCGTCGATAAGCACCGACACCCAACCGTCGCTCATATCGTATTCAAAACCCTCACCGTGCAGATATTTTGCACTCTCGGGGGAGTGCTGAGTCAGCGCGACCTTGCGTACAAATTCGCCCCCAAACGCCGAGAAGAAATGATGGTGCGGAACAAGACGGCCGCTCTTTACTTCTCCGAGCTTTACTCCGCAGGAGAAGATGTGCTTGCTTGGCACAGGAAGGTTATCGGGAAGTATTAGTATATTGTCGCCGTATGCTCTAAGATAAAAGTTGTCATGCCCTACAGTGTCGGACAGGAAAGCTCTTGCCGCCTTTCCTTCGTCCTTTGTAAGAGGCCGCGAACTGTCTTTCCAGAACGGCTCGGGAAAAGAGAACTCACCTTTCTTTTTCAATATCGCAAAAAACTGTCCCTCGCCCTTTGCCGTGTGGGGATAAAATCTTCTGACATGATCGGCCTCAAAGCCCTTGCAGTATTCCGCAATGCCGCCGACAGTCTGCGCCTTCACTCTGTCGCATGGGTCGACAAGCTCAAAGTCGGGGTGGATTTTCAGAAATTCGCTTACATTGCACTCGTTTTCCTCGGGAGAGAATGTGCAGGTCGAGTACAAAAGATATCCGCCGTCTGCTACGCACCAGCTTGCGTTATTGAGAATTTCTTTTTGCCGAAGTGCGCAGAGAGCTACATTTTCCTCGCTCCACTCATCACAGGCAAGCGTATTTTTGCGGAACATACCCTCGCCCGAGCATGGTGCGTCACATATTACAATCCCAAAAAAGCTCGGGAAGCTGTCTTTGAGGAAAGCGGAGTCTGCGCAGAGTATTACCGAGTTTTTAAAGCCGAGTCTTTCGGCGTTGCCCACAAGTGTCTTGCAGCGTGATGGGACAATCTCGTTTGAAAAGACAATACCGCAGCTTTCTGCTGCAAGATTCATAGCCTGCGAGGTCTTGCCTCCGGGACTTGCACACACATCAAGTATGTTCATTCCCGGTACAAAAAGCTCAGAAAGTGCCGACACGGGGCACATAGCCGACGGCTCCTGAATATAAAAAAGACCTGCGTGATGTGTCGCCTGATTACCTGCTTTGTCGGCGTCAAAATAAAATCCGTCATCGCAGAACGGAATTTTTTCTGTTTCAAAAGGCATAAGCTTTATTGCGGCAGAGACACTTCCAGCTTTCACTTTGTTGATGTGAAGCGCGCGCGAGCAGTCCTTGTCAAAGGAAGCTATATAATCGCCGTAGCTGTCCTGCAGCAACTTTTCCATTCTTTTTTTAAAGCTTTCGGGAAGCATACTTTCCTCCTGGTTTTTACTATATACATTATATTACAATAACAGCATTTTTTCAAGTATAACTTTGCTTGACTTTTGCGCTTGAGGAAGGTAAAATATATTTATAAAAACAGTCTTTGGAGATATTATGTATTTTTTAAACCTGCTTGAAAAAATAAGGACACCTTTTTTTGATAACTTTTTTCTTCTTGTCACACAAATGGGCGACGAAACTTTCTTTCTTCTGATAGCCGTATATATATATTGGTGTATCAGCAAGAAGACGGGATATTATCTTATGAGTGTCTGCTTTACGGGTACGGTGCTCAATCAGTTTTTGAAGCTCCTTTTTAGGGTTCCAAGACCCTGGATGCTTGACAAAAGCTTTTCGGCGGTCGAGGCGGCAAAGGCTGGAGCAGGGGGGTACTCTTTCCCGAGCGGTCATACGCAGAACGCCTTTGGTATATTTGGCACACTCTGTATGACAAGCAAGGGCGGTATCAAAAGAGCGGTATTTGTTGCTGCGGCGTGCCTTGTGGCATTCTCAAGGATGTATCTCGGCGTGCACACTCCTGTTGATGTACTTACCTCTGTGGCAACAGGGCTTGCCTTGGTATTTGTTTTTGGCAGAATTTTTGAGAATATTGACAAAAAGCCAAGATACTTTTATATTCTGCTTGCGGTTATGCTTGCTTTTGCGGTAGGGTATGTGGCTTTTATAGAGCTTTACCGCTTTCCTGCAGACCTCGACGCTCACAATTACGCTGAGGGTAGCAAGAACGCTTATGTTCTGCTTGGCGGCATTGCGGCAATGTGTGTGGCGGCACCGCTTGAAAAAAGATATATTAACTTTTCAACAAAAGCAAGTCTGCCCCGACAGATTGTAAAGACCTTGCTCGGCGCGCTTTTTATTGTTTTGATAAAAGAGATAATCAAAGAGCCGCTCACAACTCTTTTTGGCGGTCACAATATCGCCCATGCGCTAAGGTACTTTACAGTGGTTATCTTTGCGGTGCTTGTCTGGCCCTTGACTTTCGGGTTTTTTTCAAAGTCCTCAAAGAAGAAATAACAAAACGGTGCTCGTCATTGAGCACCGCTTTTTTATATAACAAAACTTAAGACAAGGTTTGTTGCCATACATACGGCAATTCCGCATACTGTGGGTATTATTGCCGCAAGAAGTGTGTATTTTATACTGCCTGTTTCCTTTTTTACGGTAATGAGGCTTGTCGAGCACGGCCAGTGCAAGAGCGAAAAGAGCATAAAGCAGATTGCTGTTGTCACACTCCAGCCGTTTGATACAAAAAGCTCACGCATTGCATAAAGGCTGTCAAGCTCAAGTATACTGCCTGTTCCGAGGTATGCCATAATTATTATAGGTATTACAATCTCATTTGCAGGAAAGCCCAGTATAAAAGCAACGAGTATCACTCCGTCAAGTCCCATAAGCCTTGCAAGCGGGTCGAGAAAGCTTGCCGTATGCGCGAGCAGGCTAGCACCGCCGACGCTTATGTTCGCAATAAGCCAGAGAAAAACCCCTGCAGGCAGTGCCACAGCGCAGGCTCTGCCAAGTACAAAGAGCGTTCTGTCAAAGATCGAGCGCACAATAACTGCGCCTATCTGCGGTCTTCTATATGGCGGCAGTTCGAGGGTGAATGACGACGGCTCGCCCTGTAGTATCGTCTTTGAGAGAATGTAGGTTGTGGCAAAGGTAGACAGTATCCCTGCAAGAATAATAAGGGTGAGTATCAGTGCACTGCCGAATGACTGAAAAATACCGTCTCCCAAAACAAAAAACATTGATATTATCGCAATAAGAGCGGGAAATCTGCCGTTGCAGGGGACAAAATTATTTGTAAGTATCGCAAGAAGCCGCTCTCTTTTGGAGTCAATAATGCGACAGCCGACAATGCCGGCTGCATTGCAGCCAAAACCCATACACATTGTCAGCGCCTGTTTTCCGCAGGCGTTGCATTTTTTAAAAGGTTTGTCGAGATTGTACGCCACTCTCGGAAGATAGCCTGAGTCTTCAAGCAGAGTGAAAAGTGGGAAGAATATAGCCATCGGTGGCAACATAACGGCAACCACCCACGCAAGCACTCTGTAGCCGCCTAGCACCACAACGCCGTGCAGCCACTCGGGTGCACCGAGCAGGGTAAACAGCGCTGTAAGCTTATTTTGTATAAAAAGGAAAAATTGCGAGAGTAGCGATGACGGATAGTTTGCTCCCTCAATCGTAAGCCAGAAGATAAAGCAGAGCATAAGCAGCATTACAGGGAATCCTGCAAGTCTGCCCGTAAGTATTTTGTCTGTGCGCCTGTCAAATGCGTCGTAGCTTTTTTTGCCGTAGCTTACAACGCTTTCGCAAATCTTCTCCGACAGTGTTACAATAGTACTTACAATCGAATCCTTGAAGCTTTCTTTAAAAAGCTCTCTTTCAGAAAGACTTGTTAGCAGCTCTTTTTCGGATATGGTGTTGCGCGCATCAGAAAGAGCGTTTTGCACTTCGGCATCGTCAAGTATGTTTTTGCCAAGGAACTTATTTAGCTCCTCCCCAATGGTGCAGTCGCCCTCGAGCAGCCTCAGAGCAAGCCATCGCGAGTTTATCCTGCCATCGGTTTTGCTCTCAAGTACGGGGCACAGCTCACAAAGAGCGACTTCTGTCTTTTCGGGGTAAACAGGCTGTATTTTGCTTTGCAATGGCGGCTTCTCACACAGCATATCAAGTGCGCATGTGAGCGCCGACAGGCTCTTTTTGTTCCTTGCAACGGTCTTTATGACCGGAACACCCAAAAGTTCCGACAGCTTTTTCTCGTCGATGTATATTTTTTTCTTTTTTGCTTCGTCGGCAAGATTTATGCACACAAGAACCTTTTGCGCAATTTCGCAGGTCTGAAGTACAAGATTTAGGTTTCGCTCAAGACAGGTCGCGTCGCACACTACGACCACAGCGTCAGGTTCGCCAAAGCAGACAAAGTTGCGGGCCACTTCCTCCTCGGCAGAGTGAGGGAGCAGCGAGTATGTTCCTGGTATATCCACAAGTGTGTAGCTGAATTTGTCGGTTGTAAAGTTTCCGACTGCGTTTGTAACGGTTTTTCCGGGCCAGTTTCCGGTGTGCTGGTGCATTCCCGTCAGACTGTTAAAAAGCGTACTTTTTCCAACATTCGGATTGCCTGCAATGGCAATTACTCTGTCGGACGGAGACTTTCTTTCGATTACTATTTCGCCTTTTGCGGCAGAGGTTCCAACAGAGGACTTAGTCAGTCCCAACTCCGCTCACCTCCGCGCTTTTTATAATTATATTTCTGCAGTCCTCAGAGCGTATTGCAATAACGGCTCCGCGGATAAGAAAGGCCTTTGGGTCGCCGAGGGGACTCTGTCCCACACACTCTACGGTTGTGTCATTAATAAGTCCTATGTCAAGCAGCCGTCTTCGCATACTGCCCTCAGACAGCAGCTTGCATACGACAGCACTCTGGCCGGGAGCTATGTCGCATAAATAACAGTATTGCATATATATCACCTTTAGTTGTATTTTTATAGCTTTACCTATTTTTATGTTATTCGACATAAATCCCATTTGACACAGCCTATGACTTTCTGTATTTTTCGTTTTTGCAGCCGCCCGAGGACGAGCATCTGTGAAGATTGAGACACTCTGTGGTGGTGCCGTCCTTGGTGTGCAGCCGTGTAATTATTGTGTTTTCACCTATAATGTGACAGTATCTTTCTACAACCTCCTTGTAAGAAATACAAATTGTTCGTTTTTCTGACAAAAAAATCCCTCCCAAAGAATATAAACTCATTTATATCTATGTGGGAGAGTTTTTATTTATTCACTTTTTACCCGAATCCTTGTAGGACGAGCCGTCGGCAAGACCAAAGCCGTCGACATCGGCTCTTTGCATTGCACCAAATATTCTGTGCTTGAGCCCGTCGTAGTCCTTTTCAAGCGTATACAGCAGGTCTTTTACATGCTGTCTTTCGGTAGCTCTGTCCTCGGGGCAAGGGCTTTTCATAAGAGGAAGCTCGGGAGTGTGCGCTGCATAGTATTTTATACTCTTTTCGGGACAGTATACCATAGGTCGAATAATTGTTATGTCGCGTCTGTCAAGGTATGTTACGGGAGAAAAGCTTCCGATTCGTCCCTCGTTAAAAAGATTCATAACAAATGTTTCAACCGCGTCGTCAAAATGATGTCCGAGAGCCATTTTGTTGCAGTCGAGCTCCTTTGCGGCGGTGTGAAGCGCTCCTCTGCGCATACGCGAACACAGCGAGCAGGGGTTTTCTTCTTTCCTCACCTTGAAAATTATCTCGGCAATATGCGTATCAATTACAGTGAGGGGGACCTCAAGACCGTCGCAGAAAGTACGAAGTGCATCAATCTGCTTTTCCACTGTTTCCTTTTCGCAAAAGCCTGCGTCATAAAAGCCGGGGTCGAGGTGTATGGCAAAAAGTTCAAACTTCTTGGGATAGAAAATCCTCAGCTCTGCAAGAGTCGCAAGCAGCGCAAGAGAGTCCTTGCCTCCCGACACGCCCACAGCAATTCTGTCGCCGTCGTCTATCATGTTGTAGTCATCGACAGCGCGACGCAGAAAGCTGAGCAGCCGCCGTGTATTGCCATAATGTTCCATAAAAACTCCGAAATTTAAAATTTAACAAAACAAGTATATCATAAAGACGGGAATAATGCAACACAAAAATGTGACTTTGAGAAAGAGAAATCGCGAGAAAATGAAAGAAAACGAGTGAAAATGCGACCTTTTGATATATTTTTTTGATTTTTTTGAAAAAAGGGGTTGACAAATCAATTCTTTGTGGTATAATATGTGAGGATAAAAACTAAAGATTAAAAATTTGGAGGAAAAGACTATGTCTACATTTATGGCAAAGGCCGAGACAATCGAGCGTAAATGGTATGTTATCGATGCTGCAGGCAAGCCTCTCGGAAAGACAGCTGTTAAGGCTGCTGACATTCTTCGTGGTAAACACAGACCCGAATTCACACCTCATGTTGACTGTGGCGAATTCGTTATTATCATCAATGCTACAAAGGCTGTACTTACAGGTAACAAGCTTGATGACAAGTTCTACTATCATCACTCCGGCTACATTTCCGGACTCAAGGCTGTTGATTACAGAACACTTATGAGCACAAAGCCCGAAAAGGCAATGGAGCTCGCAGTTAAGGGAATGCTCCCTCACAACTCAATCGGCGACAAGAGCCTCACAAGACTTCATGTTTATGCCGGCGACAAACACGATAACGCTGCTCAGAAGCCTATCGTGATCGAGTAATAGGAAAGGAGTAATAACTTAATATGTATACAAGTGCAAAGCCTTATTTTTACGGAACAGGCAGAAGAAAGAGTTCCGTAGCCCGTGTTCGCATTATGCCCGGCACAGGTGCTATCACAATCAACGGCAGAGATATCGATGACTACTTCGGTCTCGGTACACTCAAGCTCATAGTTAACCAGCCTTTTGAAACAACAGGCACAGTTGGTACATTCGACCTTATCTGCACAGTAAAAGGTGGCGGTGTATCTGGCCAGGCAGGCGCTATCAGACACGGCGCAGCCAGAGCGCTTCTTCAGGCAGACGCAAATTACAGACCTCTCCTCAAGAAAGCGGGACTTCTCACTCGTGACCCTCGTATGAAGGAAAGAAAGAAGTACGGACTCAAGGCAGCTCGTCGTGCACCTCAGTTTAGCAAGAGATAACCTGCAAATTATTGCAAACAAAAACCTCCGGAAAACCGGAGGTTTTTTGTTGCAAAAATCATTAGAAATTACTCAGCAGATATTTTTCAGCATCTGCGTTCCACAGACCGTTGTTTTCTTTTACAAGTCTGCCAAGGACCTCGAATCTCTCATCGCTTTCTCCGAGCTTTCCAAAATCTGAAAGTGCTGTAAGAGGAAGTTCGATGTGAGTGTATATAAGCTTCTTTCCGCCAGGGATTTTGGGAAGATTTACTGTTGTGTCAATCGCCGCATCAATACCGCCGATGTGAGTTATCATAACAGATGGGTCAAGACGCTTTTCGCCGATAAGATCAACAATATCTTGCATATCTTCGGGAGTGCTTCCGCTTGTACCTGTAACATGGTGCTGAGCATAGTGAACATTGTAGAAATTAAAGTTGGCACTGAAGTTTTTGTCAAGAGGACCTGCAAAGAAGTTCAGACAGCCGTCAAATCCTAAAATTGCGTCGCCAAGCTCAACAACCGCGGGAACAGGGGCGTATACAAATACATCGTCAAAGCCCTTTCCGCCCGAAATTTCCAAAAGCTCATCCTTGTCGGAGGTGTTGGCAAATACGAGCTCAATTCCGTCCTCTGCTGCCTTTGCGGGAGTGAATATAGCTGCCGCGCGATCGAGTCTTAGTTTGTCAAGGTCGGTTACTACAACCATAGATGGTTTTATATTTCCGTGAAGAGCAATATCAATTGCCACAAGCCCCATAGGACCGCAGCCGGCAAGAATTGCAACCTTTCCGCCCTCCTTTATTCCTATCACATGGTCAAAGTTTTTGTCAAGATGGAAGCTTGCCTTGTAGCCTCTTATAACGCAGGACGCAGGTTCAATAAGAGAACCGTTAAAATAAGAGTCGCTGTTGAGTTTGATAAGGAAATTGTTGTCGATGATATGCTCATAAATTATTGAATATGTAGAAACTCCGCCGATTTCCTCAAAGGAATATCCTACAGTTTTGTGTCCGCCGAGGTAAGCGAGAACAGGAGGCATAACAACCTTGTCGCCAACTGCGAATTTGTCTTTCCATTTGTCGCCCACTTCAACAACCTCGGCGCAAAATTCGTGTCCCACAATAACAGGATGTTCTGCTACATTTTCGGGAACTCTCAGATGACGCGCTCCCTGAAGAATAGTCTTGTGAGTCGACATACATACACTGTCTGAAATAATCTTGACAAGAAGCTCTCCTGATGTGATAGGGCGAAGCTCAAATTCTTCAAGTCTTACATCGTTTTCTCTGTAAAGACGGACTGCTCTTGTTTTCATATTATCACCTTATATCCTTCCTGCACTGCCAAAGGTTCTGAGTTTTTCACGAACAACTTCTTTCATCATCTTCATAGCATCTTCGTATACAAGGAAAGGCCATGTAGACGGATTTGTGATAGAGTTGAGGGTGTCCTTGAGTCCTTTGTTAAGGGCGAAAAGCACATCAGAATAAATGTTTATCTTGGTAATGCCGTGACGGATGGCATTTTGCATCTGGTCGTCGGGTGTTCCGCTTCCGCCGTGGAGAACGAGAGGTCTATCACAAACTGCTGTTATTTCGTCAAGCCTATCGATTCTGAGCTCAGGTGTTTTCTGATATACACCGTGCGAGGTGCCGATAGCTACCGCAAGAGCGTCAACATCCGTAATCTCCACAAATTTTTTGACTTCTTCGGGAACAGTCAGACTTTCGCCCGGGTCTGTGTCAGCTCCTGTCTCGCTGATACTTCCAACACTAGCATTTCCAACATGTCCAAGCTCAGCTTCAACAGTAATACCTCTCTTGTGAGCGTATTCGGTAACTTTTGCGGTGTTTTTGGCATTTTCGTCAAAGGGAAGCACTGAGCCGTCGTACATAACTGAGCTGAAGCCTGCGTCAATAGCACTTTTTATAAAATCAAAATCGGTGGCGTGATCCAGATGAAAACATACGGGAACTTTAAAAAACTCAGATGACGCCTTTATCATTGAGGTTAATAGCTGCATATTTCTTCCCTCAAGGTCGACACCAAGTCCCATGAGAAGAGCAGGGGATTTCTCTTCCTCACAGGTTTCCAAAACCGCTTTCATCATTTCATAGTTGCTTACATCAAATGCAGGAATAGCATAATGATTTTTCTTTGCATCTGCAAGCATTTCTTTCATAGTAACTAACATATTTTTACCTCCATATTCTGAATTCGATTCAATCATACCACACATTTTAACATATGTCAAGAGCAAATGTTAAAGTGTTGACATTTATATAATAACATGGTACAATTATAATAAAATATCAAGCAAAAGGTGCTCTATATGACTTATCAGAAAAAGCAAATGGAAGAAGCTGCGATTCTTTACTATGAGAAGAACTACACTCAGCAGAAAATTGCAGAACTTATGAATTTGTCGCGCCAAACAGTTTCCAAACTGTTAAATGACGCAATAAAAGAAAATATAGTCGAAATCAAGATTCACAATTCCGAAAATGATTGTCTTGAACTTGAACGCAGAATATGTGATACTTTCAAAATCAAAAATGCGGTTGTGTGCGGAGTCAGCAACACAAACGACTCGGTTCGTAAACTGATGACTGTAAAAAAAGCATCGGAGTATATTCTTCCTCTTTTAAAAACAGGAAATCAAAAGATCGCTATTTCCTGGGGACGAACTATTCAGATGCTCATTGACGAATTTCAAAAGGTCAACTCAACCAACAATATCGTTTTTCCGCTTTTTGGTGCTACCGACCAGGAACAGTCCTGCTTTTTGTCAAACGAATTGGCAAGGAGCTTTGCAGACAAAATCGGTGCCAGGGTGAAATATGCCTGGTTCCCATATCGGCCGGATAACATTGCCGACTGCGAGCTTTTTAAAAAAACTTCTTACTATAAAAAACTTTACGATTTATGGAACGATATAGATATTGCAATAATCGGAATCGGAAACAATGAAATAATACAGACATTCGGAAAAGTATTTGGATATAACGAAAAGGGTGTGTGTGCAATCGGAGATATTTCCACACACTTTTTTGATATTGACGGAAAATTTGTGCAGTTATACGAAAACACACTGTGCGCTTCGAAAGAAAATTTAAAAAACGCAAAGCAAACAATAGCTATTGCCTGCGGAGATAACAAAACCGAGGCAATAATCGGAGCATTGCGCACAAAGGCTGTTGATACATTAATAACCGATGAGTATACCGCAAAAAGAATATTAGCTTTTTTAAATAACTTCTAAATCGGGCATGAATTGTATAAAGAATGTCGAATTTTGTTGAAATAAGAAATCCTTCCCCTTGAGGGGAAGGTGTCAGCGAAAGCTGACGGATGAGGTAGAAAAGGCTAACGATTGCTACGCAATTTACACCTCGCCACCGCCTGCGGCGGAGCCTCTCCTCAAGGAGAAGCAAATTATTGCCTCTAAAGGAGTATAGTTATGAATTTTATTACTTGGTTTGTAATTGTTATTGCAATAATAGTTCCCGTTGCAACATTTCTCTTTCATAATAAAGAATAATTTTTTGCCCTAACTTGACACGAACCTAGTAAAGGTTGTCGAATATTGTCGAAAGGAGTTTGTTGTATGAATACAATAAAAATTAATTCTAACAGAGTAAGGATAATAGCACACAGAGGTTTAAGCGGTATTGAAAGAGAGAATACTTGTCCTGCATTTGTTGCAGCAGGAAACAGGAGTTATTTTGGTATAGAAACAGATGTGCATGTTTCAAAGGATGGCAAATTTGTAATTATCCATGATGAAACAACGGAAAGAGTTTCTTTAGGAGAGTATAACATAAATGTAGAAGAAAATGATTGTTCAGCCTTTCAGGAAATAGTTCTTCCTGATTTAGATAACACAACAGAAAGAAAAGACATAAGAATTCCACTTCTAAAAGAATGCATAATGGTATGCAAAAAGTATGAAAAAATTTGTGTGCTTGAAATAAAAAATCATTTTGAAAAAGAAAATATAGAGAAGCTTATAAATGAAATTAAAGAATTGAACTACATTGAAAATGTTATTTTTATCTCATTTGATTTTGATAACTGTGTTAATGTTAGAAAATATCTTCCTGAAAATGATGTTCAGTTTCTTACATCAAAGGAAATTACTAACGAGTTGATAGAAAAGTTATGCGAAAATAACCTTAACCTTGATATATATTATAAACAGTTGGATGCAGAAAATATAAAGCTTTTACATTCAAAGGGAATTAAAGTGAATTGCTGGACTTGTGATGATAAAGAAGCTGCTGAAAAATTAGTTTCTTATGGTGTTGACTATATAACAAGTAATATATTAGAATAACCTTATTTTAGATTTGACTTAATTTACAGTAAAAAGGTTGGCATCCAGTTTATACAGTCTTTATAGTAAGGATGTCGGAAAATGCAAAAAATAACCACAAAATGTCGAAACATTTTGAAGAGTGTAATATGATGTAAAAATATACAAATTAGGAAAGAGGAAAGATTATGAATTATCAAGTGTTCGTTAGTTATAGAAGAATGGGTGGAGAAGCACTTGCTTATTTGGTGTATGAAAAACTGTCTAATTTAGGCTATAAGGTGTTCTATGATATTGAATCGTTATCGTCTGGTAAGTTTAATACCAAACTATATGAGGTAATAGATTTATGTAAAGATGTTATTGTTATATTGCCTCCTGGTGGTTTGGATAGATGTGCTGATGATGAAGATTGGTTGAGGTATGAGATTTCATATGCGATTGAAAAGGGAAAGAACTTAATACCGGTGTTTATGAATGGCTTTCAGTGGCCTGAAAATATGCCTGATAATATAATTGAATTGAAAAATTATAATGGTGTTAATGTAACCTTCGACTTCTTTGATGGGTTTATACGAAAATTACAAAAAAATCTTGTGATAAATGAAGAAAAAAACTTGCTACATAAAGAGGGACAGCCTTTAAAACATATTTTAATGTGGGGGGATTTTGAATCTGGCGTTTTGAATAAGCTAATAAAAAGATTGGACATGGATAAAGGGTATTATTTTGAAATTTTGATAGATCCCGTTGAAATACTTTCAAAAGAATTGTCGTGCATTGATACAATTGTTTTGATTGACACAGATGTAACAAAGCTTTCAAACAATGATGAGGTGATTCAAAAAATTAATGACACGTTAATAGATTATGTAGATTCTGGTGGAAGGTTGGTTGTAACACATGATCTAATTTATAGAAGAACAAGGAACGATGGGTTACAAAAATTGCTCGGTTGTCGCATTACAAACTTTCAATCAGCAGACATAATCAAATATAAAAAAACAGATTTATGTAATGAGTTAAATCATTTTTCGGAGTTGCCAGATGAATTCGAATTACACGATGGGGAATTTTGCTGGGGACAATATGCTCCAGACGTAGAAGTGTTTTTTGAAACAGAAGATGGAATCCCTCTTGTTTTCAGTAGAGAATATGGAAATGGTGTATGTGTATGGATGAATCCTGGTGATTATAAAGAATATCCCCCGCAATCTATTGTGAAACCAGAAAAAGAATTTATACAGATGCTTAAAGAAGCAATATTAATTGAATATTAAAAGGTGATCATAAAATGGAAATATTACTTGTTGTATTTTTAATTATTATATGTGCGTACATATTGTGCTTGAAAACAAATAAAAGATATAGAGAGGACTTTAGTCCATATATGGAAGCGTATGTTGCTCATAGAGGATTGTTTAACAATGATAACGGATGCCCTGAAAATTCAAAAATGGCATTCGAGCAAGCAGTTGAATCAAAATACTGCATAGAGTTAGATGTTCAGCTTACTAAAGATGGAGAATTGGTTGTTTTTCATGATAATGACTTAAAGAGAATGTGTGGAGTCGAAAAGAAATTATCTGAATGTACATATAGTCAACTTCAAGAATACAATTTACTTGGAACGGAACAAAAAATACCTACATTTACAGAGGTTCTTTCAATTATTGATAAAAAAGTTCCACTAATAATTGAAATAAAAACAGATGGGGAATATAAAGATTTATGTAAAAAAACGGCACAGATTTTAAGTACTTATAATGGGGAATTCTGCATTGAATCTTTTCACCCTATGGCAGTTGCATGGTTTAGAAAAAATTGTCCGCATATACTTAGAGGGCAATTATCAACGGATTACAAGAAAGATGATTTGGGAAGAAATCCTTTAGAATCATTTGCATTGACAAATTTATTATTTAATTTCTATACGAGACCAGATTTTATTGCATTCAATCATAAATACAAAAAGAATTTTTCATATCAGATATGCAAAAAAATTTATAATCCGATAAATGTTGCATGGACTATTCGAAATGAGGAAGAATTAAATAATGCTTTAAATGATTTTGATATTATTATTTTTGATAGCTTTATACCTTAAAAAGCGTGATCATAACATGATGCTAAAACTACAATAGAGAAATTTATAGATAGTTGTTTGATCATATTTAACGTGTATTTTGCATCTAAACCGTCTATCCCGCATATAAAGAATGTCGAATAATGCCGAAATCAAAAAAAGCCTCCCTTGTGTAAAGGGAGGTGGCTCGAAGAGTCGGAGGGATTGTAAATGGATAGAAAACATAACAGTAAAATAGTTCCATTTGCAAAGGAACTTAGAAAGAATATGACCAAAGAAGAAAAACACCTTTGGTATGATTTCTTAAGAAATTATCCTGTAAGGTTTACAAGGCAGAAGGTGTTAGGCAAATACATAGCAGACTTCTATTGCGCAAAAGCAAATCTTGTTATTGAATTAGATGGCTCTCAACATTATGAAGATGAAGGTCTTATAAACGATGAAAAGAGAACTGCGTATTTAGAACAATACGGAATAATGGTAATAAGAATATCAAATCTTGATGTATTAAAAAACTTTGAAGGGGTTTGCATGTATATTGATAATGAGGTGAAACAATCCCTCAGTCAGCTATGCTGACAGCTCCCTTTACACAAGGGAGCCTTTAGAAATTGCAAAGGAGAATATTTTGAGGAAAAAGATTTTTGACATAATTGAACCATCACAAAAGAGCAGTCCTTATAATTGTGCCTATGGCACAGAAAACGATAAATAAAAAACAGGGAGCAGTAAAGAAAATGAAACGCACCGATATTAAGCAACACGATGTATTTATAAGCTGGACGGGCAGGGACCAATACCTTAAAAATCAAATAGTGGAATACCTGCGCGCTCATGACATAAGGTGTCTTGAGTCGGACGAGAACTGCAGCGGAGATTTTCGTCAGTGGAGCAGAGAGGCGGTTGGAGCCTGCAGCATATTTTTGCTCATTATGACCGAAAACACGCTTGAGAGTGAGTATGTTCCCATTGAGGTCGAGGAATATAAAAAGCTCGAGGAATACGAAAACCGCATTGTTCCTGTAGTGTCGAGTCTGGAGCTGTATCAGAATGCCCCGTGGGGTATCAGTGAGTACGGCAGCGCTGTGATACTTGACGGACACACCGCAACAGAGGAGCATCTTAAAGCTATTCTTCGTAAAACAGAGTCGCTTATTATCAATCTTCTTGACAGAGTTTATAAAAAGGCTACCGAGCCCGACTATATGAAGCTCATTCCACTTTATAAAACAAAAACTCTCAGTGACGCGCAGTATGACTATTCTGCTCTTTATATTCCGAGAACGCTTGCCGAGGTTGACGAAAACCGCAATGTCATCACCGACTTTACAACAACAGCGGGACTTATAAAAAGCTCTGATATACTCTTTATCTGTGGAGCGGCAGGAAGCGGAAAAACGAGATATATCGACCAGATAAGGAAAGACGCGCAGGATGACGCTATCGTTATATCCTTGTCCTGTCATAAGCTTAGTGATAACTCAGAGGGCTTGTTTGCGGCTATGTATGAGGAATTTCACCGTGTTTGCGGCAACAGGTATTTTTATACTACAGAGGATTTCAAAAGTCTTCTCAACTCACGCCGCCTTGTTGTTATTCTTGACGGTATGGACGAAATATCAACAGAGGCCGGAACAAGAAAACTGCTCTCTACGGTGGAGGATTATTACAGAGCAAACAGCGACGGCACTTCGCTTGTTTTTACAAGCCGCAACGAAAACGATGCAAAGGTTATTGCAATGAACGGCAAGACGGTACGCCGTTTTATGCTTGAAAAGCTCAACGAGGACGAGATAAGATCTCTAGGAAACAACCTTTTCTCGCTGTTTGGCTCACAGGAAAAAAGCGAGGCGTTTTATGAGCGTATAAAAGATCTGAACGACGAAATCAGAACAAATCCGCTTCTGCTCTCGCAGATGGCGATAGTATATGAGGACTTGGGCGAGATACCAAAGACTGTAGCGGGCATCTATGACGCAATATCGGAAATCACCCTCAAACTAGACCGCAATAAAGAGCTGAGCGGAATCCCTGAGAGCTATTTTGATATGGTGACAAACCGTATGATGCATATTCTCAAGGCGTTTTCCAAGGAGAGATACACGCTGCTTTCAAACGGCAGAAGTATCGATGTTGTCAAGATATTCGTACATATTCTCAAGGAACGCTACGGCGACGAAAGCGGCGAGCGTGCCGAATTTCTTGTTGAATACTTGCACAATCGGGCAATCCTGGTTGACGGCGAGTTTTATCACAAGATGTTTCTCGAATATTTTACTGCCGTCGCATACTACGAGCAGGTATTTGATGAGTACGACGAAATAGAAAATGAAGAAGCGCTTCGCGAGCTTTTCGAACAATATTCCAATCCTTATTGGTCGACGGTTATCAGTCTTTTCCTGACAAAAGCCGACAGCAAAATTGACGCACACACAACAGAAAAGCTTTATAAAAAGCTGCTGTCTTTTGCCAATGTTCTTGACTATGTGCTTTTGTTTGACACAGTATGCGATATAGAGCGCAACAGGGAGGCAGCGCAAACCGAGCTCGTTTATGATATTCTGTATAAATCAGCAGAAAAAGTCTTTCCGCCTTACGGACCGCTCTTTTATTATGTTCCCGAATATAATCTGTATAAGCAGACGGTCAAGGCTGCGTCGCTTCTTTCGGGAAACGCGCGCGCCCTTGCACTTGTGCGAGATGTGTGCTTTATTTTCGGACAGTATGATTCGGTGCGCGATGTGACGGAGAATGTCGATGCCGCGGCGCTGTTTAACGCCTCCGAGGGCGAGCTTTCGGGAGTGCGCAGGGCACTTTGCGAGCTGTTTTATATAGGCGAAACATCATTTGACGGAGGAACCGATATTTACCCGAGATGCTTTAATGTCGCCGAGGCAAAAAGCCTTATGCAGACAGGCTGCGGCCTTTGGGACATGATGACAGAGCCTTTTGTAGACGAGCTTTCTTTGTATGAACACGAAAATTACAACGAGCTTAACGGCGAGCTTATAGGCTTTGTTGCCTGTCCTTATCATAAGAAGAACATGGAAAAGTTCTTCAATCAAAAGTCAATGGCTAAGGTTTTCGGCCTTGCTCTTTCGCCTACAATAAATATTGTATTTACATATATTTCTATCTATCGTAAGAGAATAAAGGTTTTGTATTTTCCCGAGAACTGCACAGCCTTTTCGTATGATTTCGACTTACATATAATAACCGATTTTGCCTACTACTGGCAGGACGGACATCTGGCTTATGCGAGAAGAAAAAAAGAGCTTACCATCCCCGGGTTCCTTGAGGATATTATACCGTTTTCTTTCAGAAGATTTGTCGAGGCAGAAAAAATAACGGTATCTGAGGGAGTAAAAAGGATTGACAAAAACGCTTTTTCAGGCTGTAAGGAGCTGCGCGTACTGGAGCTTCCCGAGAGCCTTGAAGAAGTCGAGCTGAGCCTGCTTGCATACAAACAGCTGCATACTGTTGTTGCCCCGAAAAGGGTTTATGAAATGATAGAAAAGAGTGTCGGCAAGTCAAATATCGAAAAGACTCAGGACTGTCCCGATAACAGCAACAAGGTTGTCATAACGCTCAGAGAAATAGTCGGAGGAGTTATCAACAGCAAGTACCGTGGCCGCGAGGACCTTAAAACAATCAAGGTGAGTTCGGCTAACAATGTAGGCGAGTCGGCGTTTGAGGACTGTGTAAATCTTGTTGATGTAAAGCTACCGAACGAGCTTAGTGAGTTTAAAAAGAACTCGTTCAAAAACTGTCACAGCCTCGTGGATGTTATGATGCCCAACACTCTTGCCGTCATAGGTGAATCGGCATTTGAAAATTGCACATCCCTCTGGCGTGTATTTTTGCCCGACAGCCTGCAGATTGTTGAAGAAAAGGCGTTTAAGGGCTGTACAAAGCTGAGCAGACTCTTTCTGGCAGACAATATGACCACGATAAAGAGCAGAGCGTTCGAAAACTGCATAAGTCTTAAGAATGTACATCTGCCCCCGAAGATTCAGTTTGTTGCAAGCGATGCTTTTGCAGGCTGTACCTCGATAAAAACGGCAAAAGTGCCGGTGGGGTTTGTGGTGCCCGAGGGACTGTTTGCCGACGAGGTCGAGATTTCTTGTTATTTCCCTACAAAGAAAAAGAAGAAGACTCCCGAAATTTTAGAGCAGTCAGAAGTGCCAAGGTCTGATATTGAGGGGATTTTTGACCGTAACGCACAGGTAGAAATTGTCGAGAGCAGCGATGAGAGCCTTTACAGATCAAAGTATGTCGGTTGCGCAGGAATAACATCCCTTGTTGTATCAGACGGCGTGACAAAGATATCGGATATGTGCTTCAAGGATTGCGTGCGGCTTTCGTCGATTGAGCTTCCGCTGACTCTGCAGAGCATTTACAAGGCTGTGTTCAGTGGTTGCGAGGCGCTTGAGTCAATCACCATACCCTTTAATACAAGACTTATCGGTAATTCTGCGTTTGAAAACTGTATAAATCTCAGGGATCTGAAGATCTACCACAGAATGGTCCGTATCGGACACCGTGCTTTTTATGGTTGCAAGTCGCTTGAACATATTAATATCCCCGTATCTGTGAGAAGAATAGGCAAAGAAGCCTTTGCAGGCTGCACAGGACTCAAATCGGTAACTATCAGTGCAAACTTCAAAGAGAATATAGAGTATATTTTCGGCGATATTGATTACAGTATCATAACTTTTGTTTATTAATATATTATATTGGAGTATACAAAAAACGATATGATTAAGGCTGTACTTATTGATATTGACAACACACTTCTTGATTTTGATGCCTATGTAAAACAGTCTATGAAAGAGGGCTTTTCGGAGCTTGGCATCTGCCGGTACCAGGACAGTATGTACGATGTCTTTTTAAAGATAAATACACAGCTCTGGCACGATATAGAAAAGGGCAAGCTCACCTTTGGTGAGCTTATGCAGGTGCGTTGGAATAAGATTTTTGAAGCTCTTGGAGTGGAGTACGACGGATACAGCTTTGAAAAATATTTCAGAGGCAGACTCTTTGACAACGCAATCCCTGTGGAGGGGGCGCACGAGCTGCTTGCGTATCTTGGCGAAAAGTATATTCTCTGCGCAGCAAGCAATGGTCCGTATGAACAGCAGATAAACCGTCTTAAGGTCGGCAATATGTATGATTGCTTTACTCACTGCTTTATTTCAGAGAAAGTCGGTGCTTCAAAGCCGGTTGCGGATTTTTTCTCATACTGTATGAGAGTATTGAATGAGGGCAGGGGAGAAACTGACAAAATACTCCCGTCGCAGGTAGTGATGATAGGTGACTCACTTACTTCGGACATTGCGGGCGCACGCTCCTTTGGAATGAAAGCCTGCTTGTTTAACAGGGACGGCAAGGCGAGTAAAACTGCCAACAATGCCGATTATACAGTAAGCTCGCTTTGTAAAATAAAAGAGATATTTTAAAAAGAAAACCCGAAGCATTGCTTCGGGTTTTTAACTTATTTCGACATCATCCACAGAGTTTTCAAGAAGAATATTAATTAGCTCGTTTCTTGAGCGGTTGCTTATTTTCGATAAATCGTCTATTTTCTGAAGAGTGCCCTCTTTTATTCTTACAGAAATGATTTTGTAGCCATCTTCGCCCTTTTTGTTTATTTTAATAACATTCTTCGCCATATAATATCACCTCATAACATAATTATATTTTCTTTGTATTTGAAATAATATATTACAAAAATATTCAAAACATAATATAAATATATTGACTTTGCTTGCCGTATATGGTAAAATATTGGTACAAATATAAAGGAGGCTTTTACAATGCACAAAAAGGTAAGAGAATTTTTAGAAACAAAAAAACAGGCAGAAAGAGAATTATATGACGAGAAAAAAAGAGAAATTTTAATTGAGTTAGGCTTGTATGAAAAGGACTATACCGATGAAGATGGATATAGCGACGAATATCCCTGTGGTGAATATGACCAAGAAATAGGAGTGTACAGATATTATAAAAAGATTCCTGTTCCAGTTAGCGATGAAGAGTTTGAGGAAATAAAGAAATGCTCGAAGATTCAAACTCATCAGCCTATAAATAATCCTGTAGCTATAACACTTGCTATCATTGCGTGGCTTATCTACATAGGTGGATTTATTGCAGGTGTCGTTTTTGGTAATGTGGAGGTCGGTAGGTATTATAAAGAGTTCCACTTTACAATTGCATTGATTTATTGGTTCTCCGCACTACTGAGCGGAACACTATTACTCGGCTTCTCGGAAATTATTAAGCTGTTAAACGATATTAAAAATAAATAACAAAAACTGCCCGACAGGGCAGTTTTTTATTGTGAGGTTAAATTGCAGGATTCTGTTTAGCATAAGTCTTGGGTGAGACGCCTGTCGCTTTTTTAAAAGCGTTGCTGAAATAATAGCAGGACTTAAATCCGCAAAGCTTTCCGACATTCTCGATACTTTCGTCACTCTCGCGCAGGAGTCTTTTGGCTTTGGCAATTCTGAGACTCATAATATACTCGTGAGGGGAGGAACCATAGAGCATTTTAAAGGTGCGTCTGAAGTGGATGTTGCTGAGAGCCGCTATGTCAGCGAGAAAGTCGTTTGAAATTTCCTCACAGAAGTGCTCATTAATATAGTCAAAAGCCTTTTTAAGGCGCTGCTGTGCTTTGTCAGCACAGTCCGAGAGAATAATGTCGAAAAGAGTGTACAATCTGCTTATTTTGACATACTCGGAGACATACTCATCTTTTGCAGACTCAAATGCTCGTACTACCTTATCTGTGTCAGAGATTTTCTTTGTAAATATGGGACCGTAGTCAAGTGTGCCGTCAAAGTTGATGATGTGTATTGTGCCGTCTTTTGTACACTCGACGCTGTAGGATGCTCCTTTTGAAACAAAAAGCACCTGATTGGAACTCAGTGTATATGTTGTGCTTCCATCATTGTACAACGACTTTGCTCCTTGCGAAATAATAATGGCGTTGGTCGTTCTGTCGGTCATAGACGATGTGTTATGGGATGTACATACTGTGAGCATATCGCATATTTTTGTAATGATTACCATGTTTACACCTCCCATCATAGTCAAAGTATAGCACAGTTTACATGGCTGTGTCAAGCGTGAGAATATAAATATAAGCTTTGCCTATGCAAAGACTCCTATATGGATTGTAAATAAAAAAACAGACGCAAAAAGCGTCTGTTTTTTTATTGGTGACCCATACGGGAAATGGAGTACTTTGCTTCGCAAAGATACCCCACTATTTTCTCGCAAGCTCGAAAAAATTCGATTCCTATTTAGGAATAATCTAAAACAAAGAAGACACCTTTTGGTGTCTTCTTTGTTTTGGTGACCCGTACGGGAATCGAACCCATGTTTCAGCCTTGAGAGGGCCGTGTCTTAGCCGCTTGACCAACGGGCCATGTTACATCGCGTGTATTATTATACCACAGTTTTCGTGCTTTGTCAATATTTTTGAGAGAAAAAATATCATATTGAGGAACACGGTTGTGTTCCTCAATATGAGTTTGTAACAAATTACTTAATTGTAACTGTTGCACCAGCTGCTGTAAGAGCAGCCTTCATAGCTTCAGCATCTTCCTTAGAAACGCCTTCCTTGATTACCTTGGGAGCGCCCTCTACGAGATCCTTAGCTTCCTTAAGACCAAGACCTGTGATTTCACGAACAGCCTTGATAACGCCGAGCTTGCTGTCGCCGGCAGATGTGAGTTCAACATCGAACTCTGTCTTTTCTTCTTCAGCTGCTGCGCCAGCTGCGGGAGCTGCAACGCCTGCTTCAGCTACGGGAGCTGCAGATACGCCGAATTCCTCTTCAACAGCCTTAACGAGGTCGTTGAGCTCGAGGATTGTAAGTGCTTTAATATCTTCAAGAATTTTAAGTGCCTTTTCTGATGCCATTATGGTATACCTCCAAAAAAATTTTTAAATTAATATCGGACTTTATATCCGTATGGATACGGTTTTGTAAAAACCGAAAAAACTTTGCAGACAAAAATTATTCTGCTGCGGGAGCTGCTTCGCCGTCTTTGTCGATAATCGCCTGGATAGCATAAGCAAAGCCGTAAAGGGGAGACTGGATGCTTCCGAGAAGCTTGCAGATAAGACCTTCTCTGGAAGGAATAGCTGCGAGAGCCTTAACTTCGTTAACATCAATAACTCTGCCGTCGATAAAGCCTGCTTTAACTTCGAAACCATCGTTGTTTTCAGCAAACTTGCTGAGGATCTTTGCAGGAGCGATGGGGTCGTCTGATACAGCAAAAGCTGTCATACCTTCGAGAACACTGTCAAATCCCTCAAAACCTGCGATCTGAGCTGCTTTTCTGATATAGGTGTTCTTGATAACCTTGTAGTTAACACCGTTCTTACGGAGCTCAGCACGGAGTGCAGTATCCTTTTCAACAGTGATACCGAAGTAGTTAACAAGTACGCCGCTCTGTGCATTTTTCATAGTTTCAGCGAGCTCGTTTACCAACTGCTCTTTTTCTTTAAGAATCGCTGCGCTTGGCATTTAATATTTCACCTCCAAATAAAAAAAGTTCTTTTTGGACCGCAAAAAGCGTAACCGGAAAAGAACAGTAACACAATATGAAGTTTACTTCAAAAGAAGCTTGACTTTGTGAAATACATTGTTTCTTTCCTCGGCAGGCGGAGTTAACCGTTAGCGTACTTGAGTACGACCTGCTTTCTTAGGTCAGCAATTTATTATAACAAATATATTCGGGCTTGTCAATAGTTTTTTGGATTTTTTTATATTTTTTTGCCACAAATGTCGAGAATTACTTGGTTTGCAATCAACAGTCCCGCAACCGACGGTACCGTCGCAATGCTAGCAGGTGCAAATCTGCCGAGATTGCCCTTGGTTTCCGACTCTTGGTCGTACAAAGGCTTTTGCGGAATTTCTTTTGAATAAAGGACCTTGAGCTTTCTTAATCCGCGCTCTTTTAGCTCCTTGCGCATAACGCGCGCGAGAGGGCAGACAGAGGTCTTTGATATATCGCAGATTTCAAATTTTGAGGGATCGAGCTTGTTGCCTGTGCCCATACTGCTGATAAAGGGAATCCCAAAATTGGTGCAAATTTCGGCAAGCAGTATTTTTGACGAAACAGTGTCAATGGCGTCAATAACATAGTCAAAGTGTGAAAAATCCACTGTGTCGGCATTGTCTTTTGTAAAGAACATTTCGTACTCGTGGACAACAATATTGGGATTGATGTCACGACAACGGGAAGCGCAGACAGCAGTTTTTGCTTTGCCTATAGTGCTGTGGAGTGCTATGAGCTGGCGGTTAATGTTTGTAACACTCACACTGTCGTTGTCAAAGACCGACAGCTCTCCCACGCCCGTGCGTGCCAGAGCCTCGGCAGCATATGAGCCTACTCCGCCTACGCCGAAAAGTGCAATATGCGAGCCCGAGAGCTTTTTTATTCCATCTTTGCCGAGCAAAAGCTCGCTTCTTGCAAACTGTCCCATAGCTTTCTCCTACAAAAAATCTCAACCTATTATACAGCATATTTGCGAGTTTGTCAAACACCTCTTTTTTGTCTTGCATCCATCCTTTTCCAGCTTATGTATCCGTAAATGTCGTTGAGCAAAAATACAATAAAGCAGATAATCACCGAAAGATACGATATATCCTTTGCTGAGGCAAGTACCCACAGGACAATAAGAACTATGTCGTTTGCGGCATAAGTGAGCGCGAAAAAAGGATTGCGTCTGAAGGTAAGATACGCTGCGGCGAAGCTTGTTGTAACAGATAAAGTGCTCGGTATAATATTCGGTGTATCAAGATATGAGAGAATAAAGTAAAATATCAGAGTCACAACAGCAGTCAGAATTGTCATAAAAAGCCCCTCATGCTTTTTAAGACTGTCAACAATGACTTCGGACTTTCTGTCTTTGTAGGGATTTCTGAGCCATGATATGAGAGCGATTGCTGCCATGGGGGCTGTCATCCCGAGATATGTGATCATCTTGTCGTAATACCTGAATGAAAACGAAATAACACCGTAAAGCAAGCTGAATACAATCATCAGCACCTGTCCGACAGGATTGCCTTTGGCGTTGAAGATTAGTGATGTCACACCGATAAGCGACGCGCAAAGGGTTAGAAGGTTTTCTCTGTCAAATATGACAAACGACACGGCAATCAGCAATACCGATACCAACCACAGCAGTTTCTCACCTGTAGAAAAATATCCTGTAATTTTCTTTATCATTAGTCCTCCAAAAAAATAAGCATCCATAACCTCATCTTCTAAGACCTAACGACGAGGAATGAATGCTTAACACCGCGGAAGCTTTTGCTCCGGGGTTATAATATTACCCGGTGGCAATATTGTGTTAGTTGAATTTTTATCAGTATACCATGGGTTGCGCGTTTTGTCAAGCGGCTTATTCTGCGGCTATCGCGGTTTTCGGAATCGGCGGCTCTGCCACTTCTACAGTCGTCTTTTTGTATGCCGACCATATTACCTTGCGGGGACAAACCTCCTCGCATTTACCGCAGCCAACGCAGAGTGTATAGTCAATCTCTGCAACATTGCCGGTTACTTTAATGGCTCCTGCCTCACAGTTTTTCTCGCAGATTTTGCATCCGATACAGCCTGCATCGCAGTAGCCTTTTGTTATGGCTCCCTTGTCGGCAGACATGCAGCCTACCCAGTAGGGGATGTCGGCAGGGACAATGCGTATGAGCTTTTTGGGACAGCTGCTGGCACAGGTGCCGCAGGCTGTACACTTATTGTAGTCGACAGTTGCAACACCGTTTACAACCTTGAGTGCACCGAATTTGCAGGAATCAACACAGGTGCCAAGTCCTATACATCCGTTGGGACACATTTTGTCGCCGCCCGAGAGCCTGTTTGCTGCAACACAGTCGGAAACTCCCTCGTATATGTACTTTTTCTTTGCAAGGTCGTTTGTACCCGAGCACATTACCTGTGCACGCATACGGCGTAGCTTTATATCAGAAGATATTCCCATGATTTCGGAAATCTTTTTTAACTGCTCGTCAGAACAGCCGCTACACTTTGTGACAGGTGCTTCACCTTTTACGATAGCTGAAGCCAGGGCTTCACAGCCTGTATATCCGCAGCCTCCGCAGTTGGCACCGGGCAGACAGTCTTTTATAAGCTCAATTCTCTCGTCGTTCTTCACATAAAAAATCTTTGACGCCACGGCAAGTATTACACCGAGCACCGCTGCAATTGCGGCAAACCAACCGAAAGCTGTAAATATCTCAATCATAGTTTTATGTTGTCTTTCCTTTCTGAAAAAGTAAAACAGTCAGATTGTAATTCCCGAGAATCCTGCAAATGACATTGCAAGAAGCCCTGCCGTAACAAGCGCAATCGGGAAGCCCTCGAATGCCTTGGGAATATCGGCAAGAGCAACCTTTTCGCGAACACCTGCAAATACAACGATGGCAAGAGTAAAGCCAAGACCCGAAGCAAATCCGTAAACGGTTGAGGTCAGAGGGTCATATCCGCTCTGTACGCAAAGAATTGCGGCACCGAGAATAGCGCAGTTTGTTGTGATAAGAGG
>JAZNMZ010000072.1:0-41428 GCA_045580005.1 Eubacteriales bacterium
GTCAGTTCTGTTTGTGTCGAGAACAAGCTCGTCGTCCTCTGCCATAACTGTCACTCCACCGAGAAGCTGAACATCCTTAAATGTTGTAGGACCGTTCGTCAAGGGATATTCGCCTGTAATAGTAAGCGCTGCTGTGCTGTCAGTTCCTACATATGTAATCATATTCTCATGTGCAGGTAAATTGCCTGTGTGCGTATATGCACCGACAACTCTAACCTCACGAGTAGTAAATCTATCGGAAAGAGCATCAAGAGAAAGTGTTGCAGCTGAAACAGAAGCAAAAGCGGTGTCTTCTGTAAGACCGTCGTTGCCGTCATTGCCTGTTGCCGATACATAGTAGTATGCTTCGGTGGCGTCAAGCTCTTCTTCCCATGTCCATGTATATTCGATTTCTTCGTAAGAAACAGTGTACTCGCCCGCAGGAACCACAAGCTTGCCGCCAACAGATTTGTATGTATTTGTTCCGTCTGTTGCGGTAGCCGTGTAATTACCGTTAACAGTGAATGTTCCGAGTGTGTCGGTTGCTGAGAGAGTTCCGCCACCTGCGTCACCCTTCATGATAAATCTGGCATCAGAAGACCAGTAATTGCTGCTATTTGCGATGTTTAATGCCGCATCTTCGCCAGCAATTGTACCGCCTGTAAGAGCAGCACCGTTATTCAGTATAATCTGAATACCCTGTGTGAATATAGGTCTGTTATAATCGTCATAGTAGGCAATACCCCAGTTGCCGCCGTTGATTTCAACATTTACAGGAGCTGTAAACCACATTGCATAGTTCTTCCAGTTTGTAGAACCGAAGTAAAGTGTACCGGAGCCACTATCTACCTGAATATTGGCACCTGCAACCTCAAGAGCGTAAGCTGTAGGTTCTCTCTGTCCGATAAATACATTTGAGTATGTGCCTGTTTTGAGTGTAAGGTTTATAGGTGTTGAAATTGACTGGCTATGCGCTGTTCCATAAACAGTAAGAGGCATAGCATCATCGTTAAATACAACATTCTCGCCGATAACAAGCTCATACGGTTCAGCGTAAAAATTTGCCCCGTTATTTCCCTGCCAGTCAACACAGCTGAGGCTCACATTGTCAATAGTTGTGGGACCGCTGAGATAGTAGTGGAACTCAAAATTCTCAAGAACATCGTTTGATGTATCTCCGGTGAATGTAATCATCTTTGTGTACGCAGGAAGATTGTCCTTTGTACAAGTATAATCGCCCACAAGCACAATTGTACCCTGAGTAGCCGAACTTGACTCGATAGCAGCAATAGCCGCTTCGAGTGTGGCAAATGCAGATGATGCACTTGTTCCGTCATCCGAGTCAGAGCCGTTTGCCTGATCAACATACGCTGTGTCACCCTCAAAGAGAACTACTCGTTCCTCCTCGGGTGCAATTTCTTCGAGTATAACTTCTTCTGTTATCCCCTGTGTTTCTTCTGCGGCAACCTCTGCTTCAGCTTCTTTCGCCATTACAGGAAAAGCGAAGCTAATGCTGGAAAGCACCATAAGTGCGCCCAGAAAAATTGCCAAAAGTTTGCGATTTTTCATCTCCAAAAAATCTCCTTTCGCTTGACAATCTTGTCAAGATATTTAAAAAAAGGTGTTTTGACAAATCACCCTTATCTCATTATACATTTTACCACAACAACAATAGCATGTCAACAAAAAATATGTACAATTTGCAAAACTTTTTTGCAAAAAAAGCTTGTGTTTTTATAAAAAAACAAAACCACCATTATCCCGGCAGTTTTGCTTTTATATATTCATTTTTTAGTTTCAAGCGAAGAGTCGCGTGTAAAGACAGAGCCGATCTTAAAGTCGGTATAATTGCCCGAGCTGAAAGTAGGTCTTACAGTCACTGTATGAATGCCGGGCTCGAGGTCTTCTGCGATTATTGTGGGATTGAAGTTACTAAGCGGCATTTCAAAAAAAGCGTTCTCGTCAATCGAAACAAGGATATTCTCGTTGCCCTTTCTGCTGTAAGAAAGTGTCCACAGAGCAATTTCAGTACCCGAAAATTCAATAGTGATATACTGCTCCTTGCTTGTGGCATAATAAAAGCCGTAATATTCGCTTATGTCCTTAAAAAGACCTGTGTCATACTCAAAGCTTGTATCCACAATTCTTGTAGTTGTGTTCCCGAGATTTTCATAAAGCGCCTTTGCAGGAGTATTTGTTCTGTTCCCGTCAAAAAGGCTTTGGGACACGATGCTATGCTCGGCGTGCTTTTTTATCTCACGAGTATATCCGTCCACTATACACCGGCTTGCAAGCTGATTATAAAGAAACTCCCGGACACACTCGAAGTACCCTGCGTGACCTGCGTCCGACGGATGAGCGTTATCCTCGAAATATGTATACCAGTTTGCGACAAGGTCGCGTTTTTTGTTTAGAGCAAGTCCAACATTGAGCATTGAAATATCATAAGCCTGTGCGATTTTTGCATGTCCCCTTGCAGCAGGGAACATATTGCTGTCAGGAAATGTGTTTATAAGTATCTTGTCGGCGACAATAAGACCAAAAATATCGCACTCAGGGAAAGCCTCTCTCACCTCGCGGATAATAGTTTCGTACTGTTTTGCCGCCCTGTCCTCTGCGGAATCGTCAAGCATACCAAGGTGATACGAGTCATTAATGGCATACTCAAGCACAAAAAGGTCGGGGGCAAGCGAAAGAATATCCCTTTTTAGTCTGAAAGAGCCAAGAAAAGTCCCGCTCTCCCCTATTGCCGTGTCATAAAGATTGATCTTTGCCTCGGGAAAAAGCTCTTTGAGATACGCACCCGTAAAAGCACGCCAGGAATATTTTTCGAGGTCTGTTGCGCTGTGTCCGTGCGTCACCGAGCCGCCAAGGAATACAACATTCAGAGTTTTGTCACCCGATGTGAGTTTGTTGTAGGTGTTTTGAAGATTTGTTCTGTACGAAATGAACTCTGCGTAGTCGTTTTTTGTATATTCCGCCATATTCTTCTCCTGTAAAAAAGACGGCAGACACCGGTATTTTACAAGTGAATGCCGTCTGTTTTAATTATTTCAGTTCTCGATTATGAACTCTCTCCAGCAGTCTGCCTGCAGGAACTCGTGCTCAGAAAAAGGCTTTTCTTTCAGGACCCTGTCTGTATGAGCTTCATAATAAAGCTGGAGTCCGAGCATCTTGTTCTCAAGTGTATATCTGTTGGCAACCATATGGTTGAGGTTCCACTTCTGGTAGTCGCTTTCCTGCTTATCTGCAAGAGCAGAGGTCACGACTCCGTCATTCTTTGCAAGGGCAAGATACTTGCCTGTTGCAATATTTTTGAGTCTTACATAGAATCCGCATTTTTCTATCTTCCACATATCGCGGTTTTCACCGAGTGTTACATCCCCGTCTTTTGCAACAAAATACTTTCTCGGCACACCCAAAACAAGTGCCACAGGCTTATTGAAGTTAACTTTCCAATACTGCTTTGTGGGCATCCATGCCGTCATAATGGAATCCCTCTTCCAAGTCTTTCCACACGAAGCATAATCAGCAACATGAATACTGCTGCCGTCTTTCATAAACACTTCAAGCTCAATTTCTGTCGGGAAATTTGCTGTATGCGATTCTTTAACTACAGCATATCCGTCCTTGTCCTTTGCAAAATTTACGACACCGTCGATATCCTCGCCAAGCCTCTTATCCCTTGCAAGCAGCACAGGTCCGCTGATAAGGGCATTGTGGAATTTTGCATTTGCATCATCAGGATCGTTCTGTGCGGTGAGTATTCTGACTCTCATATCAAAAGAGAGGGTAACTCTGTCGCCGTCAGACCACTTTCTTGTGATTTCGGTGTAGCCCTTGCGCACCCTTACGCTCTCGCCGTTAACTTTTATCTCTGTTTTCTTGCTCCAATACGGTATGTGCAGTGCCAGGGTAAACTTTTCGGCATTTGCAAGTGAAAGTGTCACATCAACACTTCCGTCATAGGGGTATGCGGTTTTTGTCCTGATGCCGAGCTTCTTACCAGACGGAGTTACAGCCTTGACAGCACCCTCGGAATAAAGATTGAGGGCAACTCCGTCCTTGCGGAGCATTGTAGCCACCGACGGAATAAGACCTGTGCCTGCCGCGCCAATTGCCACACAGCAGCCAAACAGAACTTTGCAGTCGTTCATAAACTGAGGACCGCCCATGCGTCTGCCGCGTGTTGCAAACAAAAGCGGGCTATAGCTGTCGAACGCATATCCGTACATCATATCACTGTTCTCGGTATTGATTGCGCCGAGAAAACCGTTATAAAGCGATCTCTCTATCTCGTCAACAAACTCTGCATCGCCTGCAAGCGCAAGCACCTGAGACAGATACTTCATCCATGTAACCGTAACACAGGTTTCCTGAATAATCTCAAGGTTCTTTGTATATGTCTGCTTTAAAGACGAGTGGTCAAAAAGCTCGTGAGTGCATCCCGAGCATCCGATAACGGTAATATCTGTCTTTGAAATACTCTTTGCGAAATTTGTTGCGGCTATTCTCCACTTTTCGATACCTGTGACTCTATAGTACTCAACAAGTCCCTCAAAGCATGACATCATCTCATAGGCCTTTGTCACAGGGTATTCGTAGGGACGGAGCTTGTTTTCGTATGCAAGCTCATAAAGATTTTCAGGTGCGTCGGCACATCCTGTTTCGACAATGTGATCGGCAAAATCGAGATATTCCTTTTTGCCCGTGATACAGTACAGTCTTACAACAGGCTCAAGTATCGAGCAGGAATTGATGCCAAGCAGAGCTTCGCTTGTCTTTGCAACCGGAATCTTGCCCTCGCTCTCAGGTCCGACCTTGGAAATAATATAGTCTAGATGTCCGCACATTGCGGCTATAATATGTTCTTTAAGCAGGCTGTCTTTGCATATATCCATAAAATACTGGAGTCCGAGAAGTACATACTTTCTGCCCCACATATCCCAACCGACAAGCTCGTGGTCGATACCGTAGCTTGAGATTCTTCCGTGCTCGTCGGGAGTTGTAAGAAGATCTCTCACCGTTTCCTCGAGAATACTGTAAAGTTCGGGGTCTTTTGTATATGCGTAAGTAAAAGCGGCACCTCTCATCATCTTGCCCCAATACTCTCCGCGCCATGTGTGACCTGCGCTGTCAACATCGCTTCTGAACTGGTCGACAAAAACCTTCCAAAGCTCTCTGTTCTTACAGTGATTCTCAGAAACAAACTTTATTGCATCGTCAAAAAGTCCGTGGAATTTTGTACTTCCGGCAGGAAGAATAAAGAGCTTGTCTGTCTGCGCTCTCCTTGCGTATACGGGATTCTTGCCGTACATCTCGGTTATTTTCATAAAATGTCCTCCAAAATTTTTCTTTATAAAAATAATTCAATTCCATTATATAATATTTTGCTGATTTGTCAACCTTTTTTGCGTCTTTTGCAAAAAAAATACGCCCGTTTCCGGGTCTGAAACGGGCATATATTTTTTAGTTTTTAATTATAAATTCTCTCCAGCAGTTTGTCTGCGAAACAAAGTGCTCGGAAAAGGCTCTCTCAATGAGAAGCTCTCCCGGCCAGTTCTGATAGTAGAACTGAAGTCCCAGCATTTTGTTTTCAAAGGTAAATCTATTTGCAACAGCGTGAGTGAGCGTCCACCTCTGATAGTCGCACTCGGCTTTATCAACCATCGCAGCATAAACATTGTCGTTCTTCTTGCCAAGAGAAAGGTACTTGCCTGTTGCAAGATTTTTGAGTCTTACATAGTAGCCGCACTTTTCTATCTTCCACATTTCACGCTGCTCACCAAGACCTATCTTGCCGCCGTCGTCAAAGAAGTATTTGCCTGTAAGACCAAGCATGAGGGATACAGGCTTACTGAGATTTACTTTCCAGTACTCCTTTGTGGGCATCCACGCTGTCATAATCGAATCTCTTCTCCATGTCTTGCCGCATGAAGCGTAGTCGGCAACATGGATGACGCTGCCATTCTTCTGTTTTACTTCAAGCTCGATACCTGTCGGAAATTTTGCGGTGTTTGTCTTTTTAACAACCGCGTAGCCGTCCCTGTCTTTTGCAAAATTGACAACACCGTCTATCTCCTCGCCGAATCTCGCATCTCTTGCAAGCACCAGCGGTCCGTATACGAGCGCGTTGTGATACTTGGCGTTAGCATCGTCAGGATCGTCCTGAGCAGCAAGAATTCTCACTCTCATGTCAAGCTCGAGGGTTATCTTGTCGCCACTCTGCCACTTTCTTGTAATTTCGGTATATCCCTGCTTTGCCTTGATATTTTTGCCGTTTATACAGAGTGTTGTCTTCTTGCTCCAGGCGGGAATACGGAGCGCAAGTGTGAATTTTTCAGCCTCGCCGAGCGAAAGTACAATTTCAATCTTCCGGTCATAAGGATACTCTGTCTTTGTCTTAAGTGTGAGTCTTTTGCCCTCGGGTGTTACGGCGTTTACTGTCCCTTTTGAATAAAGGTTAACTGCAACACCGTCTTTTCTCAGCATTGTTGCAACAGACGGGATGAGGCCTGTACCCGCCGCGCCTATGGCAACACAGCAACCGTAAATCTCGGTGTTGTTTCGCATTCTCTGCGTGCCGCCAAGCTGTCTTGAGCGTGTAGCAAAAAGAAGCGGACTGTAGCTGTCAAATGTATATCCGCCTGCAAGTGCATCGCTGTGTTCTGTGTTGATAGCTCCGAAAAGTGCATTGTATACCGACTTTTCAATCTCGTCAACAAGCATCGGATCTCCCGAGAGAGTGAGCACCTGAGATGCAAACTTTATCCAGGTAATGGTAACACAGGTTTCCTGCATGATTATGAGGTTTTCGGTATTTGCCTGTCTTACTCTTGAGTTGTCAAAAAGCTCGTGTGTGCAGCCCGAGCAGCCAATAATTGTAATATCAGACTGTGCCACGAGATTTGCAAAGTTGATTGCCGCAGTCTTCCACTTCTCAATACCAGTAACTCTGTAATATTCCATGAGTCCCTCAAAGCAGGACATCATTTCATAAGCCTTTGTCACAGGGTACTGGTAAGGATACAGCTTGCCCTCGTATGCAAGCTCAAAAACATTGTCGTCGCCGTCAAGTCCTCCTGTGCCAACAATATAATCGGCAAAGTCGAGATATTCCTTTTTGCCTGTGATGTTATAAAGTCTTACGACAGGCTCGAGTATTGAGCAGGAGTTAAGTCCTCTCCAAAAGTCGGTTGTCGTTGTGATTTCGATTTTGCCCTCGTCTTCTCTTCCGATTTTGGAAATGATATAGTCAAGATTTTTGCACATCACATCCACTGCCTGCGACTTAAGGTCTTTATCCTCACAGACATCCATAAAGTACTGAAGACCGAGAAGTACATACTTTCTTCCCCACATATCCCAGCCGTAGAATTCCTTTTCAACACTGTAGCTTGAAATTCTGCCGAGCGAGTCGATGGTTGTGAGAAGATCTCTTACGGTATCCTCCATAATCTCATAAAGGTCAGGGTCTTTTGTATATGCATATGTAAACGACGCGCCTCTCATCATCTTGCCCCAGAACTCACAGCGCCAGCCATTGTTTTCGTCATCGACATTGCTCTTGAACTGTTCAGCAAAGAGAATCCAGTTTTTCTTGACCTTGCACTGATTCTCGGCAATAAACTTTATTGACTCGTCAAAAACACCGCCAAATCTTGTACTTCCTGCAGGGAGCATAAAGAGTCTATCGGTATTTACTCTTCTTGAATATACGGGATTTTTACTATACATTTCGTTTATTTTCATATTTCCCTCCGGGCAATCTGTTTTCTCTTTTGATTATATTATTTTTTCTCTGTTTGTCAACCGTTTTTGGCAGTTTTTTGCAAACATCTTGTAAAAAGAGCAAAAGTGTGCTATACTTTCCGTATAGTCAGCGCGGAGGTGAAACCGATGTCAAAAAGTGCAAGGCAGAAGCTTAAAATTCTATACCTTATGAAAATTCTTTATGAAAATACCGACGAGGAGCATACCCTATCTATCCCCGATATCATAAATCTGCTTGCGGGATACGGCATATCTGCCGAAAGAAAGAGTCTTTATGACGATATTGAGGCTCTGCGTGAGTACGGTCTTGATATAGAAACGCAAAAAGGCAAAAGCTTTGGCTACTATATTGCAAGCCGAGATTTTGAGCTGCCTGAGCTCAAGCTGCTTGTTGACGCGGTACAGTCGTCAAAGTTCATTACACACAAAAAGAGCGGCGAGCTTATAAAGAAGCTCGAAAGCTTCACCAGTGTATACGAGGCGCGGCAGCTAGACAGACAGGTGTTTGTTGCCAACAGAATAAAGACAATGAACGAGAGTATCTACTACACGGTAGACTACATACATGACGCGATCTCACAAAACAGAAAAATCAGCTTCCACTATTACGAGTGGACAGCCGACAAGCAAAAAAAGCTCCGTCACGACGGAAAGACTTATCTTGTAAGCCCTCTTGCACTAGTATGGGACGACGAAAACTACTACCTTGTGGCATATGACTCGGATGAACAAAAGACAAAGCACTATCGCGTCGACAAGATTGTGGATGTAACGGTCTGCCAGAATGAAAAGCGCGAGGGTGTAGAGATGTTTTCTGACTTTGACACTGCCCTCTACTCCAAAAAGGTCTTTGGTATGTTCAGCGGAAAGGAAGAGTTTGTAAGTCTTCTTTGCGACAACAGCCTTGCGGGAGTAATAATCGACCGTTTCGGTCAGGAGCAGGTGCTCATCAAGCGCGAAAACGATAAGTTTGAAATATCAGTAAAGGTCGTCCTCAGCCCTCAGTTTTATTCATGGGTATTCGGCTTTTCTGGGAGAATAGAAATCCTCTCACCGCAAAAAGCAAAGGACGAATTCTTATTGCAGATCGAAGAAGTAAAGAAAGCATACAAATAACAAAGAAGCGGCAAGCTTATGCTTGCCGCTTCTTTGTTATTCTTCTGATATTATCGTTTCTTGCTGTGCGGTAGGAGAAAACCTCTGGCCGTCTGAAACATCGATATAAACAAAGTTGCTCGAGCCCTCGGCTATAAAGACCAGATCCTCGCCGTCGACTCTGAATCTGTTTACAAGAGGATATCCGACATCATCGTCATCCGAAAGGGTAACAATTCCATCCACAAGCGTCCAGCTGCCTATACCGATATAGCTGCTGAGCATTCCCTCATAATAAGTGAACGAGCCATCATCGCGCAGCTGTATGGTAAAGCTGCCGCCAAAGCCGTCTTTCTCATAAAGATAGGTTTTTTCAGCAATGTCAGCGTGTGGACTTTCTGCCGAACATCCCGAAATCAAAAGGAGCGAAACCAGAACAAAAAGTGTCAGAATTATATATTTTTTCACAACAAGTTATCCTTTTCCATATTTCACTGTTACCTGTCGGAGCTCCTCGTTCCAGGAAACCTTTGCGCCGAGTGCCTCGCAGATAAATCGCACGGGGGTGTATGTTCTGTCGTTTTCTATAAAAGCAGGAGAGTCGAGCTCTACCTCCTCGCCGTCAACAAAAGCTACATCAAGACCGATATATATCTTGAGTTCCTTTTTGTTTTTGGTAATTGTAACACATTCCATATCAGGATCCCACGAAACCTGTGCACCGAGATTCTCGGCGATAAATCTTGCAGGTAGCATTGTCCTGTCATTGCGGATAATGGGGGCAACATCGTTTTCTGCCTCTTTTCCGAAAACACTCGCCTGCTTTGAGTCGATAGTAAGCACAATTTCGGGGACAAAATCCTTGCCCTTTACATAAAGGCAGACCTTGTCGCTGAGAGCTCTCACATGGTTTTCATCAGAAGACTTTGTATTAACCGAAGCAATATAAACATCATACTCACCCTCATCAAGGCGCGCTATATTCTCGCTTGTTGCAACAAGAGCGGTTGCGGCATATACAAGATAGTCGGTGTCCTTTTTGTAAATATAAATTTCATACTGGTCAGCTCTTTCTGCCTTGTTCCACGAAAGCTTTATCATTTCGCCGGTTTTAAGTATATCATATTCAAGGCTCACTTCTGCTTTTTCGGGTACATTATCTATCCAGACAGCATATAAGGTGATATCTGCGTCCTGTTTATAAATTGCGCCTGCATAGTACTCTGCAACACCGTCGGTCTCTGTTGCCCAGCCGCCGAAGGTGTAACCCTTTTTTGTGGGAATAATCATCGAAAGATACAAATCTACACCCTGCTTTTTTGTCTGCGAGGAAATATTTACATTTCCCCCTCTTGTATCATACTCTACCGCATAAGTCTCCTGTGCAAGAGCGCATACCGAGAAGAGCACCGTGAGAGTAACAATGCAAAGCAGGAAAGCTGCAAGTCTTTTTTTCATAAAATACACCTCCGATTGTTTGTGTAATAATTATACATTTTATGTCGCTTTTTGTCAATAATCAGCCCATACAGTTTGAGCAAAACCTGTAGCCGCCCGCAAGCGCTTCAGAGCTGTCCTCAAAGTATACTCTGTTCTTTTCGGCAGGTAATGAGCGACAGGAGCTTATGTGAAGCACCTTTGAATTTTTGTTACCAATATACTGTGCGCCTGCTGTCTGCTGTTCCTGCTGCTCCTCCCGAACAGCCTCTTTCTGCACTGTTTCCTGCTTTTGCTCAGCACCTGCGGCTGGGGCGCTTCCCTTACCCGTCCTGAAAGAAAGGCTGACGCCGTCGCTTGTGCACACAATATCTCCAAGCTCATCTGTCCTGTACACAGTGACATCTGCATCAGACAGTCTTGACAAAACCTCCTCGTGGGGATGTCCGTAGTCATTGTCCTTTCCGCAGCTGATAATCGCATAGTCAGGGTCGGCTTCATAAAGGAATCTGTAGGATGTTGATGTCGAGCTGCCGTGATGTCCCACCTTAAGCACATCACACTTAAGATTGCAGCCGTCCTCTATCATATCAATTTCCGAATCATACTCTGCATCACCCGTAAAAATAAATGTATGCGAGCCATAGGAAAGCCTTATAACAATAGAAGTATTGTTTGTATCCTCATAATCTTTTCGCGGAGCGAGAAATTCCACAAAAGCTCCGCCGAGCATGAAATTGTCACCTGCCCTCGGAACTGTGACAGAAAGTCCCTGCTCGTCAAGGTATTTTATAAAGCTTGAAAAGGCTTTTGTGTCATACTCTGTCACAGGGCAAAAGGCAGCTCCGACCTTACAGGCATTGAGTGCACCCGAAAGACCTCCTACATGGTCCTCGTGTGCATGAGTGCATATCATATAGTCAAGGTAATCAACGCCAAGGTTACGCAGATATGTCACAATAACAGACGAATCCCCGACATTTCCGCCGTCAATCATAAGTGCTTTTTCATTGCACAGCACAAGAATAGCGTCTGCCTGTCCCACATCAATAAAATGCACCTCAAGTTTACCATGCTCTGTCGGCTGTCCGACAGGCATATCCTGCCCGGGCGCTTCTTTCGAGTCGGTATTTGCAAGGTCGTCTATGTCCTTACCAGATTCGTCCGCATTTTCTGTTTCGTCGGCAGTCTCGCCGCCCACGACATATGTGTCATAAAAATCACAGTCGTTTTCATCGGCACACGAGAAAAGATTGAATAACAGGGCAAAAAGAAGTGCGAGAAGTAAAATACTTTTCAGTTTTTTCATACTGTACTCCAAAATAAAAGCTATCGGGCGATGTTTCCATCGCCCGAACCGGTTGTTTTTTACTTTACGATAAATGCGTCAACGGCTGCGATAAGCTCGTCTGCTCCGTCTGAGTGAATCGTCATTTCGATAGGACTCAGAAGGTCAAGGCTAAATATACCCATAATCGACTTTGCGTCAACAACATATCTGCCCGACTGCAGGTCAACATCGCCCTCATAGCGGCTTACTGCATTTACGAAATCCTGAACATCCTTGATTGATGTAAGTTTGATTGTAAGCTTTGTCATAATTTCTCCTTGTCAAAATGTTTATAAAGTTTGTTGTTTTCACCTTTTACAAGTGTATTCTATCACAGTTATCTTCAAAAGTCAACCGATAAGGCAAAAATTCCCGCAGGATTAAAGCACAGGGCGGAATCTGTCAGAATAGCTGATGCTGCCGTCGGCGTCAATTCCCACCTCAAGCACACCCTCCACCTTAGCGTCTGCCCTGCTGCGGAGCAGAAAGAGTACCTTTCCTCCGTTGCCCGTCGTGCTGTACTGTGTTCCCACACTGTCGTCCGAAAGGTCTATACGCGCCTGCTCACTCCAGCTTGTTCCCGAAAGCTTATAAAAGACAACCTCGGTATAGTAGTTCTCAGGAGCTATATTGGCGTGCGTATATCCGAGAGTGTAGGAATTTCCTGAAGGCTGAACCGAAATACCGCCTGCGTAGTGCATAAGAATATCCTTGCTCTCGTTTCTATCGAGCGTTTTGTCGCCCCAGCCATCTGTTATAAAATCAGACTCAGAAAGCACGCTTGTCTCAGGCAGAGTTCTTGTTTCGCTTCTCATTCTCAAGGAGCTATCTCGCACAACCGCGATTACCTTTGCCATCTCGGCACGCGTAAGTTGAGCCTCCGGATTGAAATTGCCCACAGCGTCGCCGTTGAATATGCCGTTATAGTATGCCTTGAGTACATCCTCGCGCGCACTGTCGGGGATAAGCGAAAAGTCGGCTATTGCACCCTCAAAATACTGATATGTAGTATCATACATACCACCTGTTATGTAGATGTTTCCGTTTGTGTTGATTTCACGGTAGGTGTTGTGTGCACCAACCTCAGAGGTATCAATATCAAACGACCTTGTAATAAGGGTGGCAAACTGATAGCGCTTCAAGGGAAGCTCGCAGTCGGCAGGGTCGAACGACGCGGTGCCGTTCTTATAGCTTATACCGTACTCGCCGTTTTTGATAATACCGGTCTTGCACAGCACCTGAATATATCCGCTGTACCACATCTCCGATCCGTCAGCGCCTCTTGATTCAAGATAACTCTTTTGCTCTTGGGCATACCCGTCAAGTCCGAGATATCTTGTAATAACCGCGGCGCTTTCTGCAAGCGTAAAGGTGCCGTCGGGGCTGAATGTTGTATCGGATGTACCCTTTATTATTTCCTCGCCCACAAGATAGTCAACATACTGATAATACCAACTGTCAGACGAAATATCTGTGAGTGCGGAAGCGCCAGGTCTTTTCTCGGTTTTTATCTTGCCTATTTCCTCGCCCGCAGGGAATATGCTTATATAGTCAATAAGCGGAACACGCGAGCTTTCGGCGTTGTCGGCAAAAGCAGTGTTGGGGACAAGCACAGATGTCAGAAATCCTGCGACTGCACAGAGAGTGTACAAAGTTCTTTTAAAATTTCCGTAGTTTTTTCTCATTTATCCAAACCTTTTTTCTTAGATTCTGAAGATAATTATTCCTGAGGTGTATTACTGCCTGTATCGGATGTCTCCTCGTCTTTATCTTCTTCCGGGTCTGAGTTTACTTCACTGTCTTTGTTTTCTTCGTCTTCTGTTATATCGGCATTTTCGTCTTTATTATCTGTGTTTTCGCCGTCGTCTGCAGGGGTATCCCCTGTTTCGGGCTCTTCTCCGTCGTCCGGCTCCCCGCCGCCGATGGGGTTTTCATCCTCGGGGGTATCGTCCTCGGGGTTTTCGTCTTCGGAGGGAAGCTCCTCCTCAAATACAGTACCTGCGTGGAGAGTGCACGCACGGTTGAAGTGCTGTGCAACATTTGTGTGTCCGACATAGGTGTTTTCTTTCATCACATTGGCGTAGAAAGATGTATTTTCCGCCTCGGGATAAATGTAGTCGTCTGGCACAGGTCTATAGGTGTACTGAGCGTCTGTAATTACTATATCCCGGAGGAACAAACGGCTTTCTTCAAGCACAAGTGCCACATCCCCGACATTTTCGGGATTGCAGCCTGCATTTGCGATACTGCTTGTTTCTCTGTCGTATTTTACAATAACATGCTTATTACATTCTTCGGTAGGAACTGTTCCCTTTTTGAACCACCCCTGCTCGACTCTCGAGCCTCTCGGATCAAAGCTTCTGCAAAGCTCTGTTGCAAGCATTCCGCTGTCCATACAGTACTCTGCCTTTTCGAGCTGCGACTCGTCAAATTCGCGCAGCGGCTCGCCGCCCGATTTTGACTCAGAGATCATATCCTCGTGAATTCTTGTCATAACCTTTTCCCATGCCATCATTGCAGGGTTGGGGTCAAATTTTGAGCCAAGGTATTTTGGTGTATCGTAACCGAACCAGCAGGCACCCACATAATATGGTGTAAAGCCTGCAAAGTATCTGTCTTTGTCGTCGTTAGTAGAACCTGTCTTGCCCGCCGCGTCAATCTGATTGTCAAGAGTGATTCTTCCGCCTGTACCGCTGGGGCCGAGAACATTCTGCATCATCTTTGTCATTACCTGTGCGGTTGAGCGCGAGATAGCTACATTATGTCTCTCGGGGCATGAGAGAAGAAGATTTCCCTCATTGTCGTACACCTCGGTATAAAGTCGCGGTGCCGAATATACGCCCTCGTTTGCAAAGATAGAGTATGCGGCAGTAACCTCCATTACGGTAAGACCGTTTGTAAGTCCGCCGAGAGCCATAGGCGCGTAGTCCATATCAGACTGTACAAGACTTGTGATACCGAGCTTTTCCTGAGCAAAATTATATGCATACTCGGGAGTAATCATATCAATAAGCTTTACTGCAACAGTGTTCTTGGACTTGATAATCGCAGTATTTATATTGATAAGTCCGTCATATCTTGCGGGAGCATTTGACGGCCAGTAATTGCCTGTCTGCTCATTTATCTTGAAAGGGGTATCGTCAACAACCGTCGCGTAGTTTACATATCCAAGGTCAACTGCAGGAGAATAAACAAGAAGCGGTTTTATAGATGAACCTATCTGTCGCTTACTCATAGTGGCACGGTTAAGCCCACGGCTGTCGACCTTTTCGCCTCTGCCGCCCACAATACCCTTAACATCTCCTGTATAAGGGTCCATGACAACCATAGCCGACTGCGGCTGAACCCCGTCCACCTTGGGAAACGAGTCAGGGTCTTCAAAGACCTCTTCCATAATTGACTGAATATCGGGGTCAACTGTCGAATAAATCTTAAGTCCACCACCGAAAATCATATTCGTGGCAACCTCTCTCGGGTAGCCGTATTCTGTATTGAGGTCGGCTATAATCTGCTCGATAAGGGCATCTGTAAAGTATGAATAAATTGTACTTGTGCCAGACTCTGACTTTTTGCCTGTTGTGATGTTGAGCTCAAGCTCGGTAGCCTTTGCCTCGTCGCATTCTTCTTTGGTAATCCATCCAAGCTCGTACATCTTGTCAAGCACCAGCTCGCGACGCTCTTTGTTTTCAATCGGATGTCTTACAGGGTCGTAGCCGTAAGGCGACTTTGGAATAGAAGCAAGAGCTGCACACTCGACAAGAGTAAGCTCTGACGCATCCTTGCCAAACAGATAGTTCGACGCCGCCTGCACTCCGTAGCAGTTGTTGGAAAGGTTGATGGTGTTGAGATACATTTCAAGCACCTCGTCCTTGGAGCGCTTTTTTGTAAGGCTTATCGCGCGAAAAATTTCCTTAATTTTTCTCTGAAGTGTGACATCGTCCTCTCCCGAGAAATTCTTGATAAGCTGCTGTGTGATTGTAGAGCCTCCGTAGCTCTTGTTTCCCTTCAGGAACTCAAGAACAGCTCCCGCCGTTCTCTTGAAGTCCATACCATTGTGCTCGCGGAAGCGCTGGTCTTCTATCGCAATAAAAGCGTTTGTCAGGTTGTCGGGCATCTTGTTTACCGCAATCCACGAGCGGTTCTCAGCTCCGTAAAGACGCTGGTCCTCAAGCTCAACAAGCTCGCCGTTTTCATTCTCGTAATATATCATTGTAGTCTGGTCGATATTCATCTTGAGACCCACAATATCATAGTCCTCAACAAGATGGTCATTGATGTATTTTATAAAGGTGGCTCCCACAATAATACCCGTAAGTACACCTATGAGAATAAGCGTAAGTATGCAGTTTAAGACGATAGAAAAAACGCGTCTTGTGCCGGGCTTTTTCTTCCTTACCGGCGCTTTTTTTACCGGGCTCTGTGCATCCGGCTGAGTGGCATCAAATTTTCTTGTGAGTCCTGAATCATTGTTCTTATCCATAATCATCAACCATCCTTTCGGGTAATTTGTCAAATTTTTGAATAATCAAGATAAAAGGGAAAATAATAACACTACAATATTTCTGCGGAGGCTTATATGCTAAAGATTAAAAAAATCAAATCAAAAGCACTGGAATACTGTATCTTCCCCATTCTGGTAATATTCTGTGTTGTTGCGTATTTTGCTGTATTCAACTTCAGACTTTATGAAATATCAGAGTCCGACACGGCGCAGTCTGACGCTGTACAAAGCGACTCTGCCGACATGCTTCCGTTTATAACCGACACAAAGTGTGCAAAAGAGACCGACGGCAAGATAGGCATATACGATTGCTACGGCAATCTTGAGTATACCGTTGATGCCGACATTACTTTTTTGCCGCACTCGGACAGACTCGCTCTTTCGCAAGGAGTTGTATTTGACAGTCAGAGCGAACTGTATGAGTTTATCGAAAGTCTTGACAGCTGAGGACATTATTACTATTATTATACAACATAATCACAAAAAAATCAAATATAATATTTAAAAAAACAGCCTTGTACCCTGCAAAAACTACTGTTTTCTGGGTTTTAAGGCTGTTTTTCTGTTATTTGTGTGTATAAAAGCCGACAAAGCCTTGCAAAAGCAAAGCTTTGCGGTTTCGGATATTTATTTCTTGTTCTTATATTTATCCTTTGTCGCCTGCCCTCCGCGCAGGTGTCGCTCGGCTTTATTGTGCTGCAGAACCCTGTTTACTTTTTTGAAGGTAGCGGGACTGAGCTCGGAAAGTCTTGTTGTAATGTCCTTGTGTACCGTGGATTTTGAGATGTTGAAGTTGTTTGCCGTCTGTCTTACTGTTGAGCCTGTCTTTATTATGTAATCTGCAAGTGTAAGTGTTCGCCTGTCTATATACTCCTGTCGCATAATGCTACTCCCATATACTTTGTATCTCAAAACAATATATGGGGCATTTGCTCAAAAATATTCGGCTTTATGTGAAAAAGTCATAAGTTAACTTATAAATATGCTTTTTTCGTTCAAAAAATTGATATATAATTCTAGATAATGACAAAAAATCAATTATCAGAAAGAGAGATATATGAAAAAACTGTTTCTTCCGAGAGGCGACCTGCTGCGCAATGCATTTTCTATGGCGTGGCCTGCTATTCTCGAATCTTTTTTTATTGCATTTGCAGGCCTTGTTGACTCATACATGGTAAGCTCGCTTGGCTCTGATGCAGTGGCATCTGTAGGACTCACCACCCAGCCCAAATTTTTGGCTTTTGCATTATTTATTGCTCTTAATGTTTCTGTTTCCGCCCTTGTTGCGCGCCGCAAAGGAGAGGGTAAAAGACATGATGCGAATGTCATAGCTCTTACCGCATTCGGCATTGTTGTCGTTTCGGGAATAATACTCAGTGCAATTCTCGTCAGTTTTGCAGACCCGATAATGCATTTTTGCGGGTCAAGCGCAAACACTCATGCAAACGCCGTGCTGTATTACAAAATCGTTGTCGGCGGCATGATCTTCAACTGCGTACAGATGATTATAAATGCCGCGCAGCGAGGCGCCGGAAATACAAGAATCACCATGAAGACAAATGTAACATCGAATCTGCTCAACATTGTCTTCAACTATCTTCTTATCGGAGGTCACTTCGGTTTTCCTGCGCTCGGCATTGCCGGCGCCGCCATTGCCACGGTTCTGGGCACGGTGATAGCCTGCGTTATGAGTATTATATCAATTCTGCCCCGTGACTGCTTTGTGAGCCTTACTTACATGATGAAAGAAAAAGTAAAAGCTTCTCTTTCTGCAACAAAACTCCTTATAAAAATGGGCTACGGAATTTTCTTCGAGCAGCTTTTGATGCGTATAGGATTTATGTTTACGGCAATTATGGCGGCAGACCAGGGAGACCCCGCCATGGCTGCCCACCAGGTAGCAATGAACATTATGGGACTGACTTTCTCTTTCGGCGACGGACTCCAGTCGGCGGCAATAGCCCTTATCGGTCAGAGTCTCGGTCGCAACGAGCAAGAGCGTGCAAAGGAATACGGAAACACCTGCAGATTTATTGGAACGGTTATATCTGTAGTGCTTGCAGTGGTATATATATTCGGCGCAAAGGTACTCTTTTCATTGTTCTTTGAGGAAGCTGAGATTGTACGCTACGGCGTCAACATTATGTATATTATCGTTGTAACCTGTATTTTCCAGATTGCACAGGTTATATATATGGGATGTCTGCGAGGCGCAGGAGATACACTATACACCGCAGTTGCCTCAACAGTGTGCGTAACTCTCATCCGAACAGCCTGCTCATACATCTTCGGATATACTCTGGGACTGGGAATAGAGGGTATTTGGCTTGGCGTGTTTGCCGACCAGCTCGGCAGATTCATATTTGCCACAATACGCTTCAGACAAGGCAAATGGGTACAGATAAAGGTATAAAGATAAAAGAAAATCGAGGGTTTCCCCTCGATTTTTATTTTTATTCTGTCACCTCATCTGTGGCAGCTTCAAACTGTGTCATATCGACAGTAACGATAAATCCATCAACATTGTTGCCCGAGATTTCGTATGCCTTATCTGCCGGAACATACATACCTGTTGTTCCATCTGTTGCAGGGACATAGTATACCTCATAGTTCTTTCCGCCTGCTTCGATTTTCAGGTGATTAATGTTGAAAGGATAGCTTTTTACAATATCAATATATTCTTCAAGACAAAGTCCGTTTGAATTGATATAATATGAATGAGGCACACCTACATATCTGTAGTGCCAGGGTTCATATGTAATACCTGTAATTACCGTCTTGCTCTCGGGATAGCGCTGGATAAAGCCGTATTTATGACAGTTCTGAGGAATATAGCTATGTACCTCGTCCTCCTCAAAGGTCCTCGATCTGCCGTTTTCAAAAATACAGATATCAAAGCTGAGTCCCGAGTGGTGCTCTGAAAATCCAGGATTTGTTGCAACAAGTCTTCCCTGCTCCTCGCCATACTGCTCAATCTTCTTTTGCAGCATTGCCGCCTGGTCGTCGTATGTGCGGTAAGCTGAGTTTATCATAATATCAGCCTTGCCCGACACTCCTCTGTAATCAGTAAATAGCGAATTGAGATTTTCTATCACAGTCTTGTTGAGAAAAATGCTTGTATCAAGAAGCGTGTAGTTCTTGTTTTTAAGGCCGTATACACTCACTGGCGTTTCTTTCTTGCAATAAGAGGGATTTCCGTCAAAAACAAACTCTGTTGTATTGTTTACAAGTATAAGGTCACCAAAATGAACCTCATCCGAGTTTACATTTATGAGGATGTAATTGTCGGGAATCTTCTTGACAGGCACTTCGGGCTCGACAGGCTCTTGGTCCTTTTCGTCAAGCGAATAGTCCCTCATATCTACTGCATCTCTGGGAGTTTCGCTCAGTATTACCGACTTATAGAGCACTACATTCAAAACAACAAGAAGTATTGCAATTACAGCAAGCACGACCGTTGTGCTATTATTCTTTTTTCTCATTTTCTTTTCCTCTGTCAAGTTCTGTCTTTCATTTTTGCCGCAAGCTTATTACCCATAAGAGCGCCCATTACAGACGCCATCATAAGTCCTCTTGTCCATCCGCTCGAGTCTCCCAGGCAATAAAGCCCCGTGATACTTGTATTAAAGTCCTTGTCCATACGCACTCTGTTGCTGTAGAACTTGAGCTCAGGTGAGTAAAGAAGCGTTTCTGTCGAAGCAAAGCCGGGTACAACATGGTCTACCGCGTGAATGAAGTTGATAATATTTGTCATCGCACGGTAAGGCATTGCTGCTGTGATATCTCCGGGTACTGCATCCACAAGTGTGGGACGGAGGTTTGACTGTGCTAGCTCCTTGGGCCATGTTCTCTTTCCGTCAAGAATATCACCGAAGCGCTGGCATAGTATCTGTCCGTTTGCAAGCATATTTGTAAGCTCACCCACCTTTTGCGCATAGGCAATAGGCTGATTAAAAGGAGTGCTGAAATTATGCGAGCAAAGAATTGCAAGATTTGTATTTGATGATTTGAGCTCCTTGTATGAATGCCCATTTACAACAGCAAGATCGTTGTCGTAGTTTTCCTGACTTACAAATCCGCCGGGGTTCTGGCAGAAGGTACGAACCTTGTTCTTGAAAGGCTTGGGGTATCCTATGAGTTTTGACTCATAAAGCACCTCGTTTACCTTTTCCATTACCTCGTTGCGTACCTCAACACGCACGCCAATATCAACAGTTCCGGGATCGTGTGCTATGTTGTGCTCGGCACAAATATGCTCGAGCCAGTCAGCACCGCGTCTGCCTGTGGCAACAACAGTGTGCTCGGCTTCAACATCATACTCTACTCTGCCGTCCGTGATATGGGCACCTTTGCAGTCTGTGCCGTCGAGGATAAGGTTTGTACACTCAAAGCCAAACATAATCTCAACACCGTTTTGAATAAGATACTGCTCTATAGCGTAGTATATTTCCTGTGCCTTTTCGGTGCCGAGATGTCTTATGGGACAGTCAACAAGCTTAAGGCCTGCCTGGATGGCTCTTTTCCTAATCTCTTTTACTTCCTCTGAATTTCCGACGCCCTCTACATGAGTGTCTGCTCCAAATTCGAGATAAATACTGTCAACATAGTTGATGGTCTTCTGTGCAACATCCTCGCCAATAAGTGTTGGAAGATCTCCGCCGACATCAGAGCTCAGTGACAGCTTGCCGTCAGAAAATGCGCCTGCACCAGAAAAGCCTGTAGTGATATGGCAGTAGGGCTTGCAGTTTACGCACTTGTTTGTCTTGCTCTTGGGGCAGCTGCGATTCTCGATAGCTCTGCCCTTTTCTACTATAAGTATCTTTTCCTTGCAGCCCTGTCTTACCATCTCAAGAGCGGTAAAAATACCTGCAGGACCTGCGCCGACGATAAGTACATCTTTTTTCATTTCTTAAAACCTCTCGTTTTCCGACTTGTTTATTGTACAGCAAATTTCTTAAGAATATCGGTAAAGCTTTATTAAATATTCTTAAGAAGCGGCTATTCCATAGATATTATATACTCAAAAAGCCAAAATTTCAACTGTTTTTATCTTCCGTAAAAAAGGGCAGCCGTGAGGTGCCCTGTTTTACAAAAATTATCGTTCCTCGCGGAAGTACGGCATGCCGAGACTCTGGGGAGGCTGATTTTCTTTCTTGCTTCTTACGCTTGTGATGATAAGCACCACGATTGTAACAACATAAGGAAGCATATTGAATATTGCAATAGCACTTCTGGAAAGACCTGAAATATATGTGTATGCAATATAAAGGCCACCGAAAACGAACGAGCCGAGAATGCCTACATTCGGCTTCCACAGCGCAAATATTACAAGCGCCACTGCGAGCCATCCTCTGTCGCCGAAGCCGCCGTTTGTCCATGAGCCGCCCGTGTAGTCCATGATAAAGTAAAGACCACCAAGACCAGCAATAGCACCGCCAATAACTGTTGCAAGGTACTTATACTTTGTTACATTGATGCCTGCCGCGTCTGCAGTTGCAGGATTCTCTCCTACTGCGCGCAGACAAAGACCTGTTTTGGTTCTCTTGAGGAAAAATGCTGCCGCAAGCGAAATCGTAATTGCAAGGTACACCATAAAGCCGTAATTGAAGAAAAGCTGTCCAACAACACCCATATCTTTTGCAAAAGGAAGAGTCGTCTTGAAAAAGTCGGCTGTTGTCTTAACCGAAAGGTGTCCACCGTTGCCGTAAATACTTGTAAAAGAGCCTCCGAAAAAGTCGCCGATACCGCAACCGAATGTTGTGAGTGCAAGACCTGTTACATTCTGATTGGCGCGCAAAGTAATTGTGAGAAAGCTATATATAAGCGCAAGCAGAGCCGAGCCTATAAGCGAGCAGAAAAGCGGAATTACAATACACCAGAAAGCCTGCGGAACATCTACCGACTTTTCATACACATAAGCGCCCACAATACCTGCTATACCGCCCATATACATAATACCGGGGATACCGAGGTTGAGGTTTCCTGATTTTTCGGTGATAATCTCACCTGTCGAGCCGAAGAGGAGCGGAACGCCCTGAACTACGGCTTTGTTTAAAATAGTAGCAAACATTCTCAGCCCTCCTTATGCTTTGAGCGAATGTTAATCTTGTATGTTACAAAGAACTCACATCCGATGATAAAGAAAAGAATAATGCCTGTAAGTATATCGGCAATACTCTGATTAAGACCGCAGTCTGTCGCAATCTGACCCGCTCCCCTCTCGAGGAAGACAATGAGAAATGCCGCAAGAGTCATCATAAGCGGATTGAACTTGGCAAGCCAGGACACCATAACCGCAGTAAAGCCCATGCCCCCCGCGATGTCGGTGTTGATTGTTCTATGAGTACCTGTTACAAGAAGGAAACCTGCAACACCGCACAGAGCGCCTGAGATTGCCATAGTGCGGAGAATTACTTTACCTACATTGATACCGATGTATCTTGCGGTATTTTCGCTTTCGCCTACTACCGAAATCTCATAGCCGTGCTTGCTGTACTTGAGATATACATACATCGCAACAGTCAAAAGTGCTACGATGATAATATTGAGGAGATACCTCTGCCCTCCGAGTGACGGGAACCAGAAGTCACCCCAGGGTGCCGCGATTGTACCCACGGTGTTGGAGTCCTTGGGGTTCTCCCAGAAAACTATGCAGAACGAAATAAGCTGCATTGCAACATAGTTCATCATAAGTGTGAAGAGTGTTTCGTTTGTGCCGAACTTAGCCTTAAATATAGCAGGAATAAGACCCCATATCATGCCGCCGACTGTTGCCGCGATGGCAATAACAGGCACGAGTAGCGCGTCAGGGATGACTCCTCCGCAGTTAATCATAATCGCGGCAGAAACAAGACCTCCGATAAGCGTCTGTCCCTCGGCACCAAGGTTCCAGAACTTCATTTTGAAAGCAGGTGTAACCGCGAGTGAAATGCAAAGCAGCATTGCAAGGCTCTGCAGAGTGTTCCATATTCTGCGCGATGTGCCAAATGTACCTGCAAACATCGAGGAGTATAACTTGATTGGGTCGTAGCCTGTAAGAAGCATAATAACAACAGAGCAGAGAACAAGAGCGAGAAGTATCGCAACAACTCTTACCGCAATAGACTGCCACAGAGGAAGCGCGTCGCGCTTTACAATCTGAATTCTCGTCTCGTGAGAAATGTGCTTTGAATTAGTTTCCATTGCCATTCACCTCCGTGTTATTGTTATCAGAAAGCCTTGTCATATAAAGACCAATCTGCTCCTTGGTTGCGCTTCTTGCATCTACAATAGCGCTGATCTTGCCGGCGCAAAGCACCATGATTCTGTCGCAAAGCTCAAGCAGAACATCCAGGTCCTCGCCCACAAAGATAACGGCAACGCCGTTCTTTTTCTGGTCATTCAAAAGATTATATATTGTGTAGGATGAATTAATATCAAGTCCTCTTACGGGATATGCCGCCATAAGAACTGTGGGAGCTGCGGCAATCTCGCGTCCAACGAGCACTTTCTGAACATTACCGCCCGAAAGGCGTCTTACGGGAGTCTGCGCATCGGGAGTTACAACCGCAAGATTCTCTATAATATCCTGGGCAAGCTGTCTGGGCTCTTTTCTGTGCAGGAATGCGCCATGACCCGACTTGTAGCTGCGTAGCATCATGTTGTCAACAATGTCCATATTCGCAACAAGTCCCATACCGAGTCTGTCCTCGGGTACAAACGACAGGCGCACGCCCATATCGCGTATCTGCATAGGGGTTTTGTCGCGCAGATTTTCGTTTTTACCCGTGTGGGGGTCTATATAGGTAATTGCTCCGTCCTGAAGATACTGAAGTCCTGCGATAGACTCAAGCAGCTCGCGCTGGCCCGAACCTGCAATGCCTGCAATACCGAGTATTTCACCCGAGCGTGCAGTAAATGAAATATCACTCAGCACTGCAACGCCTTCGCGGTTGCGGCAGGTAATACCGTCAACGACAAGCCTGTCCACGGGATTTTTCGGCTCCGCCCTGTCGATATTCAAAGAGACCTTTTTGCCCACCATCATCTCGGTAAGCTCAGACTCATTTGTTTCGGCAGTATTAACTGTACCAATATACTCACCCTTACGCAGAACACTTACTCTGTTGGAAAGTGAAAGCACCTCGTGGAGCTTGTGAGTAATAATGATGATTGCCTTGCCATCGTCGCGCATACGACGAAGAATGTTAAAGAGCTTCTCTGTTTCGCTCGGGGTGAGCACCGCCGTAGGTTCATCAAGGATAAGTATGTCTGCACCTCGATAGAGCACACGGATAATCTCAACCGTTTGCTTTTCGGATACAGACATCTCATAAATTTTCTTGGCAGGATCAATAACAAAGCCGTATAGCTCGCCGATTTCGCGTACCCTTTTTTCGGCGGCTTTAACATCGTATTTTTCATCCGTGTCAAGACCGAGAATGATATTCTCGGCGGCAGAGAATACATCAATCAGCTTGAAGTGCTGATGAATCATGCCAATTTTGTTATCAAAGGCATCCTTGGGCGAACGAATGACAACCTCTTTTCCATCAATAAATATCTGTCCCTCATCGGGGAAATAAATACCCGATATCATATTCATAAGCGTTGTTTTTCCGCTGCCGTTTTCGCCGAGGATGGAAAGTATTTCGCCTTTTTTTACAGTAAGGCATACATTTTTGTTAGCAACAACGCTGCCAAAGGTTTTGGTTATATTTTTCAGTTCAATTGCCGCATTGGTATGCAAGTGTTCTACCTCCGGAAATTAAATAATCTGCTTTTTGTGTGAGGATTAAAAAGATTTTTTGCAAGCCCGTTTCTTGCATATGTTACTAAAAATCAAAAGTGGCGGGGCGAATTGCCCCGCCTTTTTCAGTGGTAATAATTACTTAATTGTAATACCATCAATGTTGATGTCAAAGTAAGGTGCTGAACGGAATACAGATTCTGCAAATGCACCGTCAACGATTACCTGTGTGTCAGGTGTGTAATCGTCGTCAGAATCAACATCTGCCATGTACTCTTCAACTGTTGCACCTGCAACTGTGAAAGCACCAGTGTCGAATACTTCGATTTCACCTGCGATAAGCTGAGCCTTAACTTCCTCAAGCTTTTCTACTGTGCCTGCAGCCGCAACTGTTTCGTTGAGACCGAGAATCTGAACTACATCCTCTGCAAGACCCTTGCAGAAGTCCTGTTCGATTTCAGTACCTTCCTTAACAGCTGTGATGATGTGCTCAAAGTAGGGCTGCCAGTTGATCTTGGAAGAAACGAGAGCTGTGTTGGGACCCCATTCTCTTGTGTCGAGGTTGTATGCAACATTGGGAACGCCTGCTTCTTCACATGCCTTAGGAGCACCCTCGGAGTCAGCGTGCTGAGATACGAGAACTGCACCGTCTGCGATGAGAGCGTTAGCTGTTTCCTTTTCTGCTGCGATGTCGAACCAAGAGTTTGTGAACTTAACATCCATTGTTACTGTGGGGCAAACAGACTTTGCGCCGAGGTAGAAAGATGTGTAGCCTGACTTAACTTCAGCATAGGGGAATGCACCAACATAACCCATCTTAGCCTGGTCTGCTGTGATCTTGCCTTCTTCGATCATTTCGTTGAGCTTGAGACCTGCAGCAACACCTGCGAGGAATCTGCCTTCGTAGATAGAAGCAAATGCATTGTAGAAGTTGTCAAGACCTTCTGTGTGAGCTCTTGTACCTGTTGCATGACAGAATACAACTTCAGGGAATTCCTTAGCTGCCTGGATCATGAATGCTTCATGTCCAAAGGAGTCAGCAAATACAATGTCACAGCCATCGTCTGCAAGGTCTGCAGCTGCTTCGTAACATTCGTTGGACTCAGGAATGTTAACCTTAAAAATTACCTGCTCTTCTGTAAGACCGAGAGCTTCTGTTGCCGCTACTGCAGCGTCGATAAAGTTCTTGTCATAAGTAGAGTTTTCGTCGTGAAGGAAAATGAAACCAATCTTAAAATCGTCCACAACTTCGTTTTCAAGATTAGAGTTTTCATCATCCACTACTGCGGGTGCGCAAGAAACGAGTGCGCCAACTGCTAAAAGAGCAGCCATGAGAAGTGCAAAAATCTTCTTCATTTTGAAAATCCTCCTGCCTTATTGGCAAAATTAATAAAATTATGTAAATAAATTTACACCGAAAGTAATTACGACCGGGCTCTGAAAATAATCGTACCGTCGTCTTCCATCTTTTCGACGATTGCAAGAGACTCTACTCTGAGTCCTCCTGCCCGAAGCTCGTCGCCGCCCCTCTGGAAAGCCTTTTCAATCTCGATTGCGGCACCGACCGTCTCAGCCCCCGCGTCGGAAATAATTCTGCAAAGCCCCTTGAGAGCGTTGCCGCAGGCAAGAAAGTCGTCTGCGACAAGAATCTTGTCCTCGTGACTTATATATTCCTTGGGAACCACAATGTCGTATGTCCTGCCGTGAGTAAAGGAATCAACCTTTGCCGTATAGACATCCTTTGAGATGTTGCTTGTCATCGTCTTTTTTGCAAAAACGGCAGGAACATGAAGCTCAGCTGCTATCGCAACCGCAAAAGCAATGCCCGATGCTTCGACAGTCATCACCTTGGTGACACCACAGTCTGCAAACATCCATGCCACTTCCTTGCCCATAAGCATAAGAAAATCAACATCTATCTGCTGGTTCAGGAAATTACCCACCTTGAGTATGCCTCCGGGGAGAACCTTGCCTTCTTTTATGATTTTTTCTTCAAGAGCCTTCATAATATACAAGTCCTCCAAAAAGCCTGCAGAAAATGCGTGTTATGTAATATATCAAACAGCAAAAATCACTATTACTATATCTATATAAAATAATACCACAACAGACGATTTTTGTCAACATATTTTTGTCGGTTTCTACAAGCTTTGAGGACAGGTGCGATTTATTGTGCCTGTCATTTTTTATTCTACAATTTATGTGTGAACAATCAGAAAAAAATATTGCAAAAGCGAAAAAATCTGTTGAAAATAGAGGGGTTTTGTGATAGAATATCTGTATAAATATCCTAGACAAAAAAGGTGAACAAAATTGAAAAAAATCAGGAGAATTGTTTTAATCGTATCATTGTTTGCAGCATCGCTTATTCTTTTTGCGGCGCTCGGCTTTTACATACTCATAATATCGGGTCTTTTTCCAAGGCTTCAGGCACTGTGGATCGGCAGTGCGATGACAACATACAGCCACAAGTATCTTGCGACATGGTTCTTCTCAGACGAAAAAATCGAGCAGGTTATGGCAGAAAATCTTGTTGACGACACAGGCTATGACTCACATATATTTGAAATCGAAGAACCCAAGCCTGATACAGAGCCCGAAATTGTTGAGTCAGACCCCTACATTCTTGAGGGCTATGAAGAACTGTCCGAGGGCGTATATCTCAAGGATGTCTCGGGTGACACCTGGAGAGGCTATCTCATGCTGATATCCGACCCGTCAAGAGTTAAGCTTGTCGACACAAAGAACCAGTTCGTATGCGGACAGAAGGTTTCGCAGATGATAAAGAATTCCGGTGCTATTGCCGGCATCAACGGTGGAGGCTTTGACGACGGTCCGAACTATGACTCAAACGGCGGTATCCCTGCCGGTATTGTTATCGAGGACGGCAGGCTTGTATTTCCCACAGACAACAGTCAGCCCGACTACCAATACAATCTTGTGGGCATCAACAAGGACAACATTCTTGTGCTCCGCCACTGTACGGCACAGTGGGCGATGGAAAATGATATTGTAAGTGCTGTATCGTTCTCTCCTTTTATTATAGTAAACGGCGAATGCACCATCAAAAAAGGGACAGGCGGCTGGGGTATTGCACCCCGTACCGCAATCGGTCAGAGAAAGAGTGGAGAGATTATTTTCCTTGTAGTTGACGGCAGGCAGGTAGGCTACAGTATCGGCTGCGACCTTTTGCCGCTGCAGGAAACGCTCATAGCTGAAAAGTGCTTTAACGCCGCTATGATGGATGGCGGAAGCTCAACGGTTATGATACATAACGACGAGTTTGTGAACAAGCCAAGCCTCGGCTTTGAGAGATATATCAACAACGCGTGGGTTGTTATGCCCGTCGAAGAGGAGACAGCAGAATAAATGAAAACCAAACCTATGTCAATAGTATTTTTGTTTGCCGCGGCAATCATCTGGGGTTTTGCTTTCGGATATCAGACAATGGCGGCAGAGCATGTTACGGCTTATGCTTTTAACGGGCTGAGATTTATCCTTGGTGCTGTAACTCTGATACCTCTCATACTCATTTTTGAGCGTGAAAAGCTGACAAAAAAAGTAATAAAAAACAATGTTATCCCAGGGGCGCTCGCTGGCATATTCCTTTTTATCGCATCTGCGCTTCAGATGTTCGGAATACAAATTACACGCGATTCGGGAAAATCAAGCTTTCTCACGGGACTTTACATTGTGCTTGTTCCTATCATTTATTTTGTATTCTTCAGACGCAAAACCGCTCTTTCAACCTGGATAGGAGCGCTATTTGCCATTGCAGGTCTGTTTTTACTGTCGGTAAATGACAAGATGACAATCGAGCTTGGCGATTCACTCCTGATTCTCGGAGCTGTTTTCTGGGCAATGCATATTATTATAATAGACTACTTTTCAGACAGACTCAGTCCTATGAAATTCTCTATGTCGCAGAATACCATGTGTGCGATTCTCAATTTTATCTTTGCTCTCATATTCGAGAGCCAGAGTTTCTCGCTTGTAGGGGTAAGAGCAGCTTTTGTTCCGATTTTATACTGTGGCATTCTCTCATCGGGAATAGCATACACCTGCCAGGTTATTGGACAGAAGAGTGCAAATCCCACTTTTGCGACAATCGTGCTTTCGACAGAATCTGTTTTCGGAGCGGTCGCAGGTGCGCTTATGCTCGGCGAGCGTATGTCCGTCAGAGGATATATTGGATGTGTTCTCATATTTGTGGGCATAATCCTATCACAGATTGATGTGATTTCCTTGTTCAAAAGGAAAAAGGCATTAGACAATTATTTATTACTTTAACGGAGGCAACAGTTATGAAAATATGTGTATTCGGAGCAGCCAGTAACGAAATTGACAAGACCTATATTGAAGCAGTCGAAAAGCTCGGCAGGGCCATCGCCGACAGAGGACATTCGCTTGTGTTTGGCGCAGGTGGCCACGGACTTATGGGCGCGGCAGCAAGAGGCGTATACAGCAGAGGCGGAAAAATCCAGGGTGTTATCCCCCACTTTTTCCGTGAGGAGAATATCGAAAAGATTTTTGACCACTGCGACGAGCTCATCTTTACAGACACAATGGCACAGAGAAAGACAAAAATGGAAGACCTTGCCGACGCGTTCATTATAGTTCCGGGTGGTATGGGTACATTTGAGGAGTTTTTTGAGGTGCTCACCCTAAAGCAGCTTGCCAGACACACAAAACCGATTGCTATTTATGATATCAACGACTACTATAAGGAAATGGAGAAATTCCTCGAATTTTCGATGAAAGAGAGATTCATAAGAGAAAACTGTAAAGACCTTTATTTTTACAGCGACAAAGAAGATGAGATTTTCAAATACATTGAGGGGGACAAAACCAGCTCGCTTGATGTACATGAGCTCAAGCTCGGATAAAAAAAGCACCCTGAAGGGTGCTTTTTTTATCCTTGTTTTTACCGGTCTAAGCTATGTATCCGAGATGCTCGAGCACTATTTTTATTCCCATCAGAATAAGCACTGTACCTCCGGCAAGCTCGGCACCCGATCTGTATTTTGCGCCAAACTTGTTACCGAGCCAGAGGCCCAGGCACGAAAGAACAAATGTAATAACACCAATAAAGGATACTGCCGGGACAATATCTACCTCAAGGAAAGCAAATGTAACGCCGACAGCAAGCGCGTCGATGCTCGTAGCTACCGCCAGCGGAAGCATGGCTCTGCAAGAGAACGAACCGTCGAGATTCTCGACGCAGTCTCTTGACTCGCGAATCATATTTATTCCGATAACCGACAGTAATATAAGTGCAATCCAGTGATCAATCTCGGTAATAAGTGACTGAAATCTCACTCCCAAAAAATATCCGATAAGCGGCATTGCCGCCTGAAATCCTCCAAAATAAAGACCGACGGTGAGATTGTGCCTTATTCTCACCTTACCTACCGAAAGGCCCTTGCAAACAGCTACAGCAAATGCGTCTGCCGAAAGACCGAGCGCGATAAAGAAGAGTTCCCACAAATCCATAACCTGATTCCTTTCAAAATACACTTTGGAACACGACCGAACTTTCTAAAATACCGGTCGTTATGTCATTTTTTGAAATACCTTGCAAATTCAAATCCGAATATTGCAGCGGTTGAGGCCGTCGGAAGTGAATATCGCACATCGTTTTTGTACGGAATACACACTATCTCGTCAGCTCCATCTATAAACTCGGGAGATATCCCCCTCTTTTCACCGCCGATGACAAGCAATGACGGAAAGCAAGGCTCGAATTCATAAATATCGGTACAATCGGCAGTCTTTGCCGCGCATACAACAGACAGCCCCTGTTTTTTAATCCTGCGGACAAACTCGTTGTGAGACGCTGTGTCGCTCATATCCGGTAAAATTGCAATATCGCACAGCTCTGTCGCCCCTGCAGAAGCTCTGGCGCACACACCTGCCGCGCTCATCCAGTTGCGTTCCGGAATAATAATACCCGTCGCTCCTGCGGCATAGAGATTTCTAACCGAATATCCGAAATTAAAAGGGTCCTCAACTCCGTCAAGCAGCACGCAAAAACCACCGTCATCGGCAGTTTTTGCAAGAAGCGCATAGGGGTCGGAATAGTCTCTGTCGCCGCACACCGCGACAATTCCGCCGTGTGTGCTGCCTGCATTCCTATCCTTTTCTGCCACAAAAGCGTTAATAACCTCTCTGTCGCAAACCTCATAGGGAATAAGCTTTTCCTGCAGTTTTTTTACAAAACCGAGGGTTTTGCGGTCGCGCTTTTTTATCTTGTTGCTATCGATATGCACAAGCTCCACTCTGCGCTTTCCGCCTTTTATTGCTGCCTCGACAGAAATAATTCCCTCAAGTATGCAGCCATTGTCGTTTATATCAAAATTCATTCTGTTACCGCTCTTTCAGGTTGTTTAGTTTTCCTGCGTAACCTTGATACTGCCGTTTTCAAAATAGCCCTTGTAGCTTCTGCCCGACGGCCAGGAATATGTTCCCTCGCCATTTTTGAGATTGCCCGAGAAGCCTCCCACATACTTTTCGCCGTTGGCGTAAAGATAAGTGGCGCTCACATCCTCGCGCATATCGTCTTTGAAGTTGCCTATATATTTGTCACCGTTGGCGTAAGTATACTCGCCGTAACCGTTCTTCTTGTCGTTCTCGTATACGCCTACAAAGCTCGAACCATCTGCTCCGCTGTATACACCATTACCATGCTTCTGGTTGTCAAAAAAGCCGCCCTCGTAATACGAGCCGTCTGCCCAGGTATATTTGCCTGTTCCGTGCTTTTTGCCGTCGGCAAACTCACCCTCGTACACATTTCCGCCCGCACCCGTGTATACCCCTGTTCCCGAAATTGTGTCATCGGTGAAATTACCTTTATAGCTGTCACCTGTGGAGGTGTACAGCATACTTCCTTCGCCATGGCGGTAGAATCCCGAGAACTCTCCGTCGTATATGTCGCCGTTTGAATACTCTATCGTGCCTTTCCTACGATCAAGCTTCCCCTCCGTACCATCAGGAAGAATAACCGTACCCCTTAGCACGATTCCGTTTTCGGTAGTACCGAAAAATCTTGTGCCGTTTTCGCTACGGATATATCTTATGCCCGCAACATTCAACGCGATTGCCACCGCAGCAAGAAGCACAAGAGTGGTTATTACAACAGCCAGCATGGCATTTATGGCCGTTCTTGCTCTTTTGTTCATATAATTAGTTCTCCTGAAATTCAAAATTACCATCAAATTCCTCGGTGCTGTCAGACGGGACATAGCCCGGAGTGTCATTCTTTCCGAAGCTGTCTTTAAACCCATTTATCATGCTCTGTATATCAGGCAACAGGGCGATAATAATAAGTGCCGCAGCAAAGAACGCCGCAACAGACAGAAGAAGCGTCTTTGCAGAGCTACCCTCAGCATCATAACGGACATCTGCAACATACTTCTTTTCCTCAGGGATGTAGTATTTCTGCGCAAATCCGAGGTCTTTCTTTTTCGCAAAAAGCTCGTCTGCATCTTTCTTTTTTTCGGGAGTGTCGTCAAACACAGCATAAACTGTTTTACGCAGCGGTGCTCCGTGGCGCAGAACATACGACGCAAAAGTATTCCTTATACCGTCGCCGTATCCTATTTCGTCAAGAGTCTTTGCAGTGTCCTCTCCCGTTGCATCAAGCTTCAGCAAAGCTCTTACAATATCACCCACAATATTCTTCTGATAGTAGGCATACAGTGACGCAAAGCAAACTCCAAAAAACACTATCCAGATAACAGTTATTATCTGATCTGTCATATTATACTCCTTTATTCAGAGAAAACACAGGCAAATTTGTCTGTGTTTTCAAAAAGTCTTATTACTTTATAACTTCAGCGTTCTGCATATAGGGACGAAGAACCTCGGGAATTGTCACACTGCCGTCTTCGTTCTGGAAGTTTTCGAGAATTGCGGCAGTTGTTCTGCCCAGAGCAACGCCCGAGCCGTTGAGTGTGTGTACAAATCTCGCCTTACCGCCTGTGCTGTCCTTGAACTTGATATTGGCGCGTCTTGCCTGATAGTCCTCAAAGTTAGAGCAGGACGAAATCTCAACATATCTGCCGTAAGAGGGCATCCACACTTCGATATCGTATGTCTTAGCAGAGGAGAATCCCATATCGCCTGTGCAGAGAAGTACAACTCTATAGGGAAGTCCGAGCTTCTGAAGAACTCTTTCAGCATCGTTTGTAAGGCTCTCAAGTTCATCGTAAGAAGTGTCGGGGTTTGCAAACTTAACAAGTTCAACCTTATTGAACTGGTGCTGTCTGATAAGACCTCTTGTATCTCTGCCAGCACTGCCTGCCTCTGCTCTGAAGCACGCTGAGTACGCGCAGTACTTGAGAGGAAGATTGTCTGCCGACATAATTTCGTTCTTGTGCATATTTGTAACAGGAACCTCTGCTGTCGGAATGAGGAAGTAGTCGCTGTTTGCAACCTTGAAAGCATCCTCCTCAAACTTGGGAAGCTGTCCTGTGCCTCTCATCGAGTCACGGTTTACCATAAAGGGCGGGAACACTTCTGTATAGCCTGCATCTGTGTGTGTGTCAAGATACAGGTTCATGATAGCTCTCTCGAGCTTTGCGCCAAGCCCCTTGTAGAAGTGAAATCTCGCACCTGTTACATTTGCAGCTCTCTCGGGATCGAGAATACCGAGGTTTGAGCCGATGTCCCAATGAGCCTTGGGCTCAAAGTCGAACTTTCTGGGCTCGCCCCATCTGCGCTGTTCAACATTTGCGCTGTCGTCAGTACCATTAACAACGCTCGCATGGGGAGTGTTGGGGATAGAGAGAAGAATTCTCTCAATCTCTGCGTCAAACTCATCTATCTTTGCGCTGTCTGCCTTTGTCTTTTCGGAAATTTCTTTCATTTCAGCAAAGAGCTGGTCTGTGTTCTTGCCCTCTTTTTTCATAAGAGGAACCTGCTTGGATATAGCGTTCTGCTTTGCTTTGAGCTGTTCTGTTTCGGTGATAAGAGCTCTTCTTTCTGTATCGAGAGCGAGAATCTTATCGATGTCCTCGGAATAGTCCTTGCCTCTTGTAGCAAGTCTTTCCTTAACATATTCTGTGTTTTCCTTGATGAATCTTAAGTCTAACATTTTATTAACCTCTTTTATATTTTAGTCTTCAAAAATTTCTTTTCCGCAGAGTGCAACAAGCAACTTCTCCAGATCCTTGGTGTCGTAATACTCAAGCTCGAGCCTGCCGCAATTTTCTTTTTTCTTATCCTTGACAATACGCGTTTTTCTGCCGAGTGCAGAGGAAACCGTTTCCTCAAGCTTTGCTATATATGCCGCAGCAGACTTTTCTTTTGCGGTAAGCTTCTTGGGAGTATTGTCAGGCGTGCCGAGTCCAGCAAAGACCGCCTTTGCAAATCTCTCGGTCTCGCGTACCGACATCTGCTTTGATATAACAATCTCACAAGCCTTGTCTATTTCCCCGTCGTTTGCAATAGAAAGAAGTGCTCTTGCGTGACCTGCGGTAATAGAGCCGTTTTCAAGAGCCGACAGTGTCTTTTCGGGGAGCGAGAGAAGTCGGAGTGAATTTGTAAGTGCAGGACGCGAAATACCTACTATCTGAGCCGCCTCCTCCTGAGTCATTTCAAACTCGTCAATAAGGCGTTCAAGACCTCTTGCCTGTTCAACAACATTGAGATCCTCTCTCTGTAGGTTTTCCACAAGCATGATAGCAGCCGCTTCGTAGTCGGTCATTTCCTTTACGATAACAGGAACCTCCGAAAGTCCTGCCATCTTTGCTGCGCGCCAGCGACGCTCACCTGCTACTATCCTGTATTTCTGATTGAGTATTCTCGATACAGGGTCGTCATCTTCACTGCCCTCCGGCTTGCGTACAACAATAGGCTGCAAAATACCGTGTCTTGAGATTGAGTCAGCAAGTGTCGACAGAGCCTCGGGTTCAAAAGTTTTTCTCGGCTGATTTTTGTCCGGTTCGATATCCGAAAGTCTGAGAGTTATAATATTCCCTGTGCTGTCAGCGCCGCCGATTGCGTCAAATTCGGCTTCGCTGAAAAGAGCGTCAAGTCCTTTTCCGAGTCCGCCTTTTTTTGCCATACATTTTTCTCCTCTCACAACAAATATTTTTCCTTTTTATATCATTGTATTTTATCATCTTATTATGAACTCATTGTTAACACACGCGTTATATTTAGGCATAAGTACAACTTTTTTTGAATTTTTTGAAAAAGAGCAAATAAAAGTTTTTAAAAAACAAATAATATCAAAAAAAGAAGGTGATTTTTTGAGCGATAGAAAATTCAACGAACAGGAAAAACGCGTCTTCCGCAAGTTTGCCGACAAGCACGCACCCTCCTCGCCTCTCGGCAAGGACTGCCTGATTGCTTTTGTCGTAGGGGGGCTTATCTGTCTTGTCGGGCAGTGCATATACGAGTATTATAACTATCTTTTGGGAGATGTTGCGGCAAAGCCGCTTACATCTGTCACCCTTATTTTTCTGTCCTGCCTTTTTACAGGGCTCGGACTTTACGACAGTCTTGCAAAGCACGCAGGAGCAGGCACCCTTGTGCCGATAACAGGCTTTGCAAATGCCGTGTGCTCTCCCGCTATTGACAGTAAAGCCGAAGGATATATACTCGGCGTTGCCTCAAAGATGTTTGTAATTGCAGGGCCTGTAATCGTTTACGGAACGGTTGTGAGTGTAATATACGGAATTATATACTACATTATGGGTTTGTTTTAATAAAGAAGCTTAAAAAACGGCACCGGTTTCGGTGCCGCAATTTTTATTTATTGTTCACATGAACATCAAGCTGAGGATAGGGAATTTCGATTCCGCTCTTATCAAACGCCGCCTTGACGCCCTCAATAATATCAAAGTAAACTGTCCAGTAGTCGGCGTTCTTGCACCACACTCTTACTGTATATGTAAGTGCACTGTCTGCATGGTTCGAAAGTCTTACAAAAGGCTCTGGCTGCGAGAGTGCGAGGGGATGAGATTTTACGACATCTGTTATAACCTGCTTTACCTTTTCCACATCGCTGCCGTATGCCGCACCGAATGTAAGATCAACACGGCGAAGCTCCTCTGAAGAGTAGTTTTTGATCACGGAATTGGTGAGAGAACCGTTGGGGATTGTAATGCGTCTGTTGTCAGTGGTAAGCAGCACTGTATAAACCACAGAAATATCTGTAACAACGCCCGACTCGCCCGAAGCTTCAATATAGTCGCCAATCTTAAAGGGCTTGAAAAGAAGAATCATAATTCCGCCTGCAAAGTTGCTGAGCGAGCCCTGCAAAGCAAGACCTATTGCAACACCGCAGGAAGCGAGTATTGTAATAAATGATGTTGCAGGCACACCGAGAATGGTGGCAACAACGATTGCAAGTACGGCATAAAGAGCAATGCTTAAAAAGCTCGAAACAAAAGAGCGCAGACCGCCGTCAAGCTTGTCAAACCTCTGAGCTGTTCTGAACCATTTTGTAAAGGCTTTGATACACTTGTAGCCAACAGCAAAAACGATAATCACCCACAAAAGCTTTATACCGAATGTTGTCAGAAAAGTGAGCACTGCACTAAAAAGTAAATACAAATCCATAGTTTTTCCTCCTTGGAATCTTTGATTTTATAGTGTTATTATATCAAATACTGTCGTATTTTGCAATAGATATGCCGATAAAGATTATTCTATTCTCGTATTTTTCTGATACTTTTTGGGGGACATTCCCATTTTCTTTTTAAAAATCCTGCTGAAGTAGTATGGGTCGTCATAACCGACCGCAGCAGAAATATCGCCTATGCTGCTCTGCGTCTGGGTAAGCATTCGGCAGGCGGCGCTTATTCTTTTGAGAGTTATGTACTCAAGCGGTGATGAGCCTGTCTGCTCCCTGAATACAGTTCGGAACTTTGTAAGACTCATATTTTCAAGGTCGGCAAGGTGTCCTATCGGAATGTCACTCGCATAGTTTTTGTTAATATACGCAACAGACCTGAAAGGTGCCTTTCTGAAAGACGCACCGTTTTTGTATCTGCCCGAAAGTATTATAATCTCTTTTAGAAGACTTATTTTCATTTGCTCGCTCTGTCTGTCATTTATGACAAACTCATAAAAGAGATTTTCAAACCGGTCTTTTATTATCTGCTGAACGCCGATATTGGTGATTGCCGAGGTGGGAAGACCGTTTTCTCTCAGCAGCGATAAAACGGCATTGCCAGTAAAATGAACCCACAGGTATGAAGTCTCCGCCTCGCTGACATAGCTGTAAACTCTGCGCGGCTCAAAAATCACAAGGTCGCCCGAGCGCAATGTGCCCAGATGTGTGTGAAGCGCGCCTTGCGTAAGGTAGAGAAAATAATAGTCATTGCGTACATAGTGCAGAGAAAACGGAGATTTTTCATCCACAATTCCTGCACAGTTCACAAGAAGCGGAAGGCTAATGTCGCATACATCGGCGTCCTGTTCAAGCTCGGTTAGATAGTACGACTGTGTTCCCATAGCATTTCCTTTCAAAAAATGTTGAAATATCCATCTTTTGCAACTTTTGTGCATTGTCTTTGGATATATATAATTATATACTAAAACTAAGAAAAAAACAACACAGACACGGAGGATTCTGAATGAGAATAGTAAAACAGATTTCATCCCTCGAAAAAGTGCGCCTTTGCGATATGCTCGATTATGGTGAAATACACAAAAAAGTATTATTAAAGGGCGAAAGATTTTCGTATCAGATAGCCGCCAAAAGCGAAGAGGAAATAACAGGCAGAGTAGAAATTATATCTGATATCGCTCAGTATATCAAAGTTTATGCCGTTCTGAACGCTGTAATGGACGCTCCTACCATTTTCGGCTATGACGATGCTGATTACATAACAAGAGAGCCCGGGCTTATGCCAGACATTCTTGTGCCGCTTTGTGAGCACAACAATGTCTGGCAGCTGTGTATAAATGCCACAGCCTTGTGGGTGGAAATCAACATTCCCGAGGATTTTACTCCCGGCAAGCACAGCGTCAGCATCAGAATGAGTAATCTTGAGGGGGCAGAATGCGAAGAGGTTTTCACAAAAAATATGGAAATCGAAGTTATCGACAAGGTTATTTCTCCTCAGAGATTTTTGTATTCAAGATGGATTCACATAGACTGCATTGCAGACTACCACAATGTCCCGGTATACTCTGACGAGCACTGGGCGCTTATCGAGCAGTATGTAAAGGCGGCAGTAGACATGGGTATTAACCTGCTGATGATACCGGTACATACCCCTCCCCTTGACACTCCTATCGGAGAGCAGCGCACCTGCGTTCAGCTTGTGGATATACAGAAGGTCAACGGCAAGTATGAGTTTTCCTTTAAAAAATTTAGAAAATATGTTGACCTGCTCAGAAATAACGGTATTGAATACTTCCAGATTGCACACATGTTCTCTCAGTGGGGAGCAAAATTTGCCCCCAACATAAAGGTAACGCAAAATAGTGTGTGTGACTATATGTTTGGTTGGAACACACCTGCCGACAGCCCTGAATACAAAGAATTTCTCGCGCAGTATATACGCGCAATATGCGAAGAACTCAAAGCAGAGGGGATCCTTGACAGAACATATTTTTCCATTTCCGACGAGCCGTCGCTCGACAATATGAGCACCTACAAGGTTGCCTCTGATATTATCCGTTCACTCATCGGCAAAGGAAAGACTATCGATGCGCTTTCGAACTACGAATTCTATGAAAACGGTCTTGTAGAAAACCCAATCACTGTTATTTCACATATGCACGATTTTCTCGAGCACAGGATAGACGATCAGTGGGCATACTTCTGCAATGAGCCTCAGACCAAATTTCCCAACGACTTTCTCGCAATGCCGTCGAGTCGTTTGAGAATAATCGGGATTCTTTTTTATAAATACGGTCTGAAAGGCTTTATGCACTGGGGATACAACTTCTACGGAAGTAAAATTTCAAGATACAAAATCAACCCTTATCAGACAACTTCCTGCGCAGGAAGATTTCCGTCGGGAGATCCTTTTGTCGTATATCCGTCAAAGGACGGTGCATATCCCTCATTAAGAAGCAAGGTTATCTACGAAGCACTCGACGATATGAAAATATGCGACACTCTCGAAAAATATATCGGCAGAGAAGCGGTCATAAAGCTTATTGACGACGAAGCAGGCATGAATGTGCGCTTTGACAGCTATCCGAGAGACAAGCGGTATCTGCTCGGTCTCAGAGAAAAGATGATTGATATGATAAAAAACAAATAGGAGAAATTTATGCTTATATTTGATGCACACACTCATTTATGGAGCGACGGCAATCCCCAAATAATACTGTCTGCGATGGAAAGGTCAGGAGTATACGGCGGATGTGTATTTTCTGACCGGCCGGAAGAGAACAATCAAAAGCACGGCAAAAGCTTTGAAAAAAGACTGCGGGGTGTGCTTGAGTCGGTGCAAGGATACGAGGACAGGCTCTTCCCCGTGCTATGGATACATCCGTATGAGGATGACATTATAAACAAGATACATATAGCAGTTGACAGAGGAATTGCTGCTTTCAAGATTATCTGCTCAAACTTTTATGTGTATGAAGAAAAGTGTCTTGAGGTACTGCGCGAGATAGCCTCGCTTGACAAGCCCGTGTTCTTCCACACTGGAATTCTGTGGGATGGGCAGGTATCTTCCGGCTACAACCGACCGGTAAACTGGGAAGCTCTGATTGACATAAAAGGCCTCAGATTTTCGATGGGCCATGTATCCTGGCCCTGGTGTGACGAGTGTATTGCACTTTACGGCAAGTTCTTAAACGCCAATGTACTCGGCGAAACAGCAGAGATGTTTATTGACATCACTCCCGGCACTCCCGAGATTTACAGAGAGGAAGTGCTTACCAAAATTTTCAAGATAGGCTATGATTTTGGCGACAATCTGCTGTTTGGCACCGACTGCACTGCAGAGAGCTACAACAGCGAGTGGGCAAAAAAATGGATAGACACAGACTGTAGAATTATGGATAAGCTGTCTGTCGGAAAGCAGGTACGGGCAAAGCTGTATCACGACAACCTCATGCGTTTTCTCGGAAAAACAGATAAAAAAATCACAAAAAGCTCCCCGGTTCCCGACAACGCAAACACATGGAATCCCCACGGCGAGGATACAAGGGATATAATTGAAACATGGTACAAAAAGCTCGGGTTTCCCAAAGAGTTTGACTGTGAGTTTTATGCCGCACTTGAGCAAACAGAAATCGGAGACTATCTCACTGCAGATACATACGATATGGACTGCACCGACGGCAGAAGAAATCTGCTTGCATATCTGTACTTCTGTGAAGAAACAGCAAATAAGTACCGCATGCTCGGCATCGGTGAGAAATATCTTATCGACAATCTTTATGACATTGTCACCTGGACAAAAATCTGGAGCAAGGTAAAGGGATCGCTTTATCTCGGCGAGCTTGCGTGGCTCAAAAGGCATCTTTCGTGCGAACTTTTTAAAATCGGAAGACTGCAGTTCGGATTCGGTGTCGCAGAGTATACCGATGAGCAGGCAGGCATAAAAAAGGGAGAGCGTATCATCGAAATACACATTCCCGAAAGAGGCAGGCTTGACATATCAGAATGCACAGCGGCAATAAGCGCGGCAAAGGAGTTCTTTGCAAAGTATTTCCCGAGCTATGAATACACTTTCTTCACCTGTCACTCATGGCTGCTCGGAGACACTCCGAAGCAGGTGCTGAAAAGTGACAGTAATATAATAAGATTTGCAAATCTTTTTAATATTATTTCTGTTTTCAGCGACGATTCGGCCATACGATATGTGCTCGGCTGGGATGCCACAAGAGAAAACATCTCGCAGTTCACACCGACTTCAGACTTTGCGCAAAAAATACAGCAAATGACCCAGGACGGCAAAGATTTTTCTGCAGGCTACGGAATTATACGAAAAGACTAAAATAAAAAAATTCACCGGAGCCCCGGTGAATTTTTTATTTTATTTCATCATTCTTGTTTTGTACTCGTCAAAGCTTATTACCTTTGATTCGAGCCTTGCTTCTTCTGCTGCAAATGCAATAAGATGATTCTGGCAGGAAATGCCTATCTCGCTTACCTCTTCCTTTGAGAGCTTATCTGTGAGGTAGTCGTAGAGAGCCTCAACAATACCCGTGTCGCCTCTGCCGTGACCGCCCGTGATGTCGCCCTTTGTTGTTGATTCAATGAGCTTTATTTCCTCGACCTTGCGTGTCTTGAAATCGAAGAAAGTAGTTTCGTTCCTTTCCATATCACCGATAAGATGTCCGTCTGTACCCATAATCTCGGTTCTTCTGCCGCCCTTGTTGAAAGGACACATAGTGAATACGGCTGTCGTACCATCCTCAAACTCGAGATTTACCGTCTGGTGGTCTACGACATTGTTGTTGCACTTATATACGCACTTGCCGTACTGAGTGTCGCGCAGAGCCTTTTCGACAAGCTCGTCGGGAGGATTGTCGGGAGTCTCAGCCGCCATCCCCCTGAACCAAGAATTTTCCTTGTCGTCATAGTAGAGCTTAACTGCATTGTAGTAGCAGGTGTCGGCGTGAGGACAGCCGTCTATACAATACTCAGGCGCTCCCTCGG
>JAZNMZ010000073.1:0-6481 GCA_045580005.1 Eubacteriales bacterium
AGACGAATGGTTAGTATGAGAAGAGATATGTTATGAAATTTCGCAATGTGGCATTACGAGCGACGCTTGTCGCGCTTGTTACAATAGGATTTATTGCGCTTTTTTCTGCAGCATGGTATGCAAGCGTGTACGGAAAAGTAGGTTTCGGCGCAATCCTGTTTTCCTTTTTTTCATCGGCGAGCGGTATTGAGGGCGGTCTTGTACTGAGCTGGTGTGTAGGCGGTCTTTTGCCTACGGTGCTTTGCTCTGTTGCAGCCTGTTGCTTTTTGTTTTACCGCGGAAAAAACGGTGAGGGAGAGAGAAAGACTTACAGAAAATATAAGTTTTACCCTTTGAGTCAACGCACATCGACAGTTGTTGCTGTGATTCTCTGTGTTGCTTTGCTGTGGGGCGCGCTTGCAACGGTTGATTTTTTTGATTATTTTGGAAGCGTGCTGCTCGACACAACTATCTATGAGGACAAGTATGTTAGAGCACATACAGATATGGTGCAGTTCCCGGAGGAAAAACGCAATCTTATTTACATTTTTCTCGAGTCTATGGAAAGCTCGTATCTTTCGCACGAGCTTGGCGGGGGACTGAGCGAGAATCTTATCCCCGAGCTTTATGCGCTGGCATCTGAAAATATCAATTTCTCACACAACGATACAGTTGGCGGCTGGCCTAATATAATCAATACAAATTGGACTTCAGCCTCGCTTCTTTCGCAGACAGCAGGTGTGCCTCTTGCAGTAAATTCCGACGGTATTGACGAAAACGGAGATTATAATTATTATATCCCCAACGAGGTTACCCTCAACGATATTCTGCACAACGCAGGCTATTATCAGAGTATTATGTTCGGTTCAGACGGCACCTTCGGCGGCCGCGAGCAGTATTTTACACAGCACAGTATAGACAAGGTGTATGATTACTACACCGCCCAGGAAGACGGGCTTATTCCCGAGGGTTACCATGTGTGGTGGGGCTTTGAGGACGAGTATCTTTTTGAGTATGCAAAGTCTGAGCTTCTAAAGATTTCAGACAGCGGCGAGCCTTTTGCGTTTATGATGCTCACGGCAGACACCCATCATATCAACGGATATTTCTGCGACAGGTGCGAGGACATTCATGAGGAGCAGTATGCAAATGTTGTTTCGTGCGCAAGCAGACAGGTGTATGAATTCGTGCAGTGGATTAAGCAACAGGACTTTTATGACAATACAACGGTTGTCATCTGCGGCGACCATCTCACAATGAGCAACGAATATATCAGCGAGAATATGTCAGAAAACTATGAGCGCCATGTGTATAACTGCATCATCAATTCTGCTGTGACAACACCCAACACTAAGTACAGATATTTTTCTCCTATGGATATGTATCCCACAGTTCTGGCCTCGCTTGGCTGCACGATTGACGGAGACAGGCTTGCGCTCGGAACAAATCTGTTTTCCGACAGGCAGACTCTAGCCGAGGAATACGGTGTTGAAAATCTCAACGAGGAACTTGCAAAGAACTCTGACTTTTATGTTCAGAATTTCGCAAGCAATGTAAAAGACAAAAAAGGAGGTAAAAGATGAGCAGAGATAGAAAAGTTGATTATCTTATAGTGGGCGCAGGTCTTTTCGGTGCTGTTTTTGCCGATATGGCAAAGAAAGCGGGAAAGAGCTGTATTGTCGTTGACAAGCGCTCTCATATAGGCGGTAATGTATATACAGAAAATGTCGAGGGTATTGAGGTGCACACCTACGGTGCGCATATTTTCCATACAAATAACCGCAGCACATGGGAATATGTGACAAGCTTCGGTGAGTTCAATCGCTTTACCAACAGTCCCATTGCAAACTATAAGGACGAAATATACAATCTCCCTTTTAATATGAATACATTCAACCGCATGTGGGGAGTTATCACTCCCGAGCAGGCTCGCGAGAAGATAAAGGAGCAGGTGGCCGAGGCAGGTATCACACAGCCTCGAAACCTCGAGGAGCAGGCAATTTCTCTTGTCGGTACCGAGATATATCAAAAGCTTATCAAAGGCTATACCGAAAAGCAGTGGGGCAGACCTTGTCAGGAGCTTCCGTCTTTTATCATAAAAAGACTCCCTCTGCGCTTTACATATGACAACAACTATTTTAATGCTCTGTATCAGGGAATACCCGTTGAAGGTTATACAAAGCTCGTAGAGCGTATGCTTGACGGAGCAAGCCTCATGCTTGGGGTAGACTTCCTTGAGCGCAGAGAAGAGCTTATGGCGCTTGCGGATAAGGTTGTCTATACAGGACCGATCGACGCATACTTTGATATGAAGCTCGGAGCACTTGAGTACCGCTCTATAAGATTTGAGACAGAAATACTTGATCAGCCGAACTTCCAGGGCAACGCTGTTGTAAACTATACAGACAGTGAAACGCCGTATACAAGAATAATTGAGCACAAGTTCTTTGCCCAGGGCGAGAACGATACTCCAAAGACGGTTATCAGCCGCGAGTATTCGGCAGAGTGGAACGAGAGCTCAGAGCCTTTTTATCCTATCAACGACGATAAGAATACCGAGCTTTACAACCGCTACCGCGAGCTTGCCAATAAGGAAGAAAATGTGATTTTCGGCGGCAGACTTGCTAGCTACAAGTATTACGATATGGATAAGGTAATCGAAGCGGCGCTTGAATGTGCAGCACAGGAACTGAAATAACAGAGGTGCAAAAATGGAAAAAATACTTACGGTCACAGTACCCTGCTACAATTCTGCAGAGTATATGCATAAATGCCTTGACACTCTTGTGCAGGGCGGTGAGAGAATGGATGTTATCATCATAAACGACGGCTCGTCTGACGATACAGGCAAGATTGCCGACAGCTATGCTGAGAAATATCCCGACATAATAAGAGTTGTCTATCAGGAAAACGGAGGACATGGTGAGGGTATCAACCAGGGTGTGCGCCACGCAAAAGGCAAGTACTTCAAGGTCGTGGATTCGGACGACTGGGTAAATGTCGAGGCGCTCGGCAAGGTGCTTGATTTTCTCACACACAACGAGGTAGACCTGCTTATAGCAAACTATGTATACGAGTACACCGACGGCACAAAGCCGAGAGTTGTAAGATATAATAAGGTCTTTACACAGCAGGGTGTTATCACAGACTGGCAGAGCACTCGCAGATTTGCCATCAACGAGTATATCACACTGCATTCGGCAACATACAGAACGCAGATACTCCATGACTGCGGAACAGATCTTCCCAAGCATACATTCTATGAGGATAATCTTTTTGTATATAAGCCGCTCCCGCTTGCAAAGAGAATAGCTTACCTTGATGTCGATTTTTACCGCTATCTTATCGGCAGAGAGGGGCAGAGCGTTAATAAGGAAGTTATGAAGAAGCGTTGCTCACATCAGGTGCTTGTAACAAAGGAAATTCTTGTTGCCCACGATCTTGATAAGATAAAAGAGCACAGTCCAAAGCTCGCAAGATATATGTACCACAAGGCTGTGCTTGTGGGCGCCATTGCAACAGTTTATACAAGAATGAATAAAACATCCGAGGCGGAAAAAATGAATCGCGATATGTGGGACTACATCATCGAGCGCAACCCCTCGCTTGGCAAAAGAGTGCGCTACCGCTCGACGGTGTTCTTTCTCAATCTTCCCGGCAAGCTTGGTAACAGCATCAGCTGCGGCCTTTATGAGCTGTCGCGAAAGGTGTTCAAATTCAACTAAAGGGGGATACTGTTATGAAGTTCAGCAAGCTTTTAATACTCTGTTTTCTCGTTCTTATTCTTACTTTTATCGTATCCTGCGGGGAAAAGACTGTTGATATCAATATTGACAGCACACCTGACATCGATGTGTCGGGTGAGAACGCCGATATACCCAAGGATAATCTTACAGAGGAAGAGATAAGCGAGGATGCCGAAGGTGCTTTACAGGAAGACGGTATAATTACCGAGGAGTCTGAAGATGCGGAGAATATAAAGCTGGAAACTTTCACCGCATATTTTGGTGAGACTCCGACATACGAGCAGTGGTGCGCGATAGGACTCTCGGATGTATCCTCTTTTTCCTACGATATCATTTGTGCATTAGTTACGGGAGATATCGACAGATTTACAGACCTGTGCGGAGTTTTGCCTGAGGTTTATGAAAGTTGGCGAGATGTGCAGTTCGGTTCCTACACTATCTCATGTGAGGAAATTGCGGCAGAGGATGATCCAGAGGCTACACTGTTCTTCCCTGTGCTTGAAATAGAGGTGCTTGAGAGCGACGATGCGTTTTTCACCCCCGGCACACACAGACTTGTGTTTGAGGAGGGGTACGCAATAACCTTTACCCATTATGATGAATATAAGTGGTACACATTTTATGATGGTGACAGCATGTCCTCATGTGAAAAGTATATAAACCAACTCGGCTTTAACAGAACCTTTTTGCCGGTACTTGCTGAAGACGACAGAATGGTATTTGTGTGTGACTTTATTGTAGCAAGACTCAATACATTGTCGGGCGATTTTTCACCTGTCAGCGCAGAGCAGATATACGAGTATGCTGAAAAATATCTTGATATCGAGCGTGAGCGTCTTGACCTTGACAGGTATCTTTTTGCAGAGAGTGGAGGATATGTGCGCATAGGCAAAGGTGGCTCTACTCCGGTTAGCACATATATCTCTGAAGAAGAGCGCAACGGAGTTATTGTTGCAACAATTCAGTACTGGGCTGACTATTCAAAGAGCGTTCGCTCACAAAAGGCTGAGGTCTATCTAGAACTTATCGACGGAGAATACCGCTATATAAAAACAGAGATTGTTGAGGATACAGGCTACGCTACAGAGTACTATTCATTATGATAATAAGAACTCCCTTGAGTGGCTTTTTGAGTCGGCTTCGAGTCATCTTGCGAGAGGCTTGCGAGAGGGGCAGGTTAGAGCAAATAAGCGGAAATTAAGAGAAGTTAAAAAACGATAAAAACACCACAAAATCAAGGCTTTGAGGGACCAAAATCCTTCAAAGCCTTTACTGCGCTCTAAATTAGTGTATTGCCACTTTTACCCTATTTTCTAACCATTTCTGCTAGAAAAATGTTAGAAGAGGTATATGAAGGGTAAAAGAGTTTGACAGAATAACTATACCTTAAAAACAAATAATAAATAAGGGTAAATTTACCGAGTGTATTGACAATTCCCTTAATATATGATAATATTTAAGGGAAAGAAGGGAGATTAAGGGTATGAGATTATTTAATTATTCAATTATTAAAGAGCAGAAATGGGACTCTGAACTTCTCGGTCTTGTTGCTGCGATATATAAAGAAGCCGGAAAGCAAGACCTTTATCTTAAAAGACGCCCGGAAGAACTTGAAAAACTTGTGGAAATCGCAAAGGTCCAGAGCACGGAGTCTTCCAATGCAATTGAAGGTATCGTTACAACCAATACCCGTATTAAACAGCTTGTAGAAGAAAAGACCGCTCCCAGAAATCGTGATCAACAAGAAATTGCGGGATATAGAGATGCTCTTAATATTATCCATGAGAATTTTGATGCAATTCCAATTTCAAAAAACTATATCTTGCAGCTTCATAAAATAATGTACAGCCATATGAATAATCCTATGGCAGGAAAAACAAAGAATGTTCAAAATTATATAAGTGCAACTTACCCTGACGGACGTTCAAAGGTTTTATTCACGCCGCTTGCTCCATTTGAAACCGAAGAAGCGCTTGATAAAATTTGCGAGGAATATAATAAAGTTATCGGCAATCTTGAACTTGAGCCTCTGATTGCAATTCCGACCTTTATTCATGACTTTCTTTGCATTCATCCTTTTAATGACGGAAACGGAAGAATGTCGAGACTGCTCACTACCTTGTTGCTTTACAGAAGCGGATTCTGTGTTGGAAAATACATTTCACTTGAGGCGAAAATCGCAGGTAGCAAAGATTTATACTATGATTCTCTCAACAAATCTCAGGACGGATGGCACGAAGGCTTGGAAGATGCAACACCATTTATAAAATATATCCTTGGCACAATCCTTTCTGCGTACAAAGACTTTGAAGACAGATTTTCTATTGTTGAAGAAAAGCTTCCGGCAATCGAAATGGTAAGAAAGGCGTCACTGGGTAAAGTCGGTCGTTTTACCAAGCAGGATATCAGAGAACTTTGCCCGTCACTCAGCGTAAGCTCTGTTGAAGGTGCTCTTCGCAGAATGGTAAGCGAGGGAGAATTAAAGCGTGAAGGAACAGGTAAGTCTACTTGCTATTATAGAATAAAATAAGAAAGTTTTGAATAACGGAGGTGCAAAAATGAAGATAGTTATTGTTGGAGGAGTTGCAGGCGGTGCTACGGCTGCAGCAAGAATTAGAAGACTTGATGAAAATGCAGAGATAATCATTTTTGAACGAAGCGGATATGTTTCATATGCAAATTGCGGACTCCCTTACTATATCGGAGGAGAAATCTCTGACAAAGAAGATTTGTTTTTACAGACTCCCGAAGGATTT
>JAZNMZ010000074.1:0-12400 GCA_045580005.1 Eubacteriales bacterium
TTGCCGAGTTCTCTTGTATCGTTGAACATAACAACACCGACACTACCAAGCTGTACGGCAAGTCTGTATACTTCCTTTACTTCGGTTTCAATCCAGAGCGACGGTTCTGCATAGTTGCGCAATAAAGCTGTGACGATAGGCTTGTGACCCACGCTGTACGCCGAGTATGTAATGCCGGGAGGACAGATAACCGTACCTTTGAAAAGACCACCGCGCTCAAAGAGCACACTATCTCCGTGCTTGAGAAAGTCCGTCATTGTTGTCGTCACCGCTGTTTGAAAGGTAATACACTGTGCCGTCAGTGGAATACTCTGACTTTGCATTTACTATATTATCAATCTGCCAGGCAGAGATTTCCTCGGTGAGAGCAAAAACTTCCTTGTCGCTTATTGTCCCGTCTTTATATAAACCATATACCCTGCGTATGCGGTCGCCAACTTTCATATCTGCGGTAGATATATTTCTTTCGTTGCTCATTATCTGTACCCCCTCCTTTGCTTACCTTATGTTAGGTTTATAATTGACAATTTCAGTATCCTCATTAAAGATAAACACCGCTGTGCTGTCATTTAGAAGTCTATACATATCGCTTGCAATATCCTCCCCGACAGCGTATCTCCTGCCGTACAGGAATCCGAGCGAGCCATCAAAATTCTGAACATAAATATTGTTTTTAAGCTCAAGCAGCTTGTTTCCGGCACCCTCCAGATAGAAAATGTCGCCAAGCGAACGGTCAAAGATATTGTTTTCGGTTACAAAGTTCTTAGTATACTTTGTAAGTCCCCAGCTTACCATAGTTGCAGCACCCGACGGTCTGTGTCGGCTTCCCCACCCATATCCTGTGAGCACACAGATATTGTCTGCAATATATGTGTTATAAAAATGCTGCTGTGTTGCTGCATAATCGTAGTTGTACCATTCTATCGCCCAGTGACAGTACTCAAACACATTGCCGATATACTTTACATTATCCATAAAGCAGTCTTCCTTGCCATGGGGCGCGTTGTACTGATGAGTAACGCCGGTATCATATATCTGATAGCACCAGTTATTATATGCGTACCAGCCATCGCAGCCGCCATAAACCTGAATAGAGTTACCAACCCTTACAGTATTTGTCGGGCCATAGCCGTGCAAAATAGAGCCGCCCATATAGTCGGCAATACAGTTGCGAACCGTGACATTTTTCAGATTTCCGCCGGTAAAGCCATGACCTCCTGTGTGGCGGATGTGAATATTGTCGATAATGACATCCTGTACCTTGTCGACAGACATAAGGTGGTGATACTGACCTATCTCGATAGAATCAAACCGCTCGCCGGGGTTACCGTATGCGCTGTAGAGATAAAGCTCTCTCTTATAAAGGTCGCTTGCGAATGTAAGGTCTTCCTTGAGGTCGCGGTAGCTTGTAAAGCCGTCGAGTCCTACAACGCGAAGCGCACCCACCAGCTCATTGTAATTCCCGAGCTCTGCTGAGTCATTAAAGACTATAACACCTACATTATAAACATTACGCTGCAGCTTATAGACATTCGGCACATCTGTTTCTATCCAGATGGCAGGATCTGCGTAGTTCTCATACGAGCCCGAAATAATCGGTTTTGCACCGTTTCCGTAAGCTGAGTATGTAACACCGGACATACATATTACATCGCCTCTGAAAACGCCTCCTCGTTCAAAGAGGACAACATCTCCCGGAAGCAGCATCGTGTTCTTGAGCTTTGTGAGAGTCGCCCATGCAGTTTCGGGAGAAAGCCCGTCGTTTATATCATTTCCGTTGTTGGAAATATAATAGGTTCTTCTCTCTGCTTGATACTCGGAGGGAGCGTTTACTATGTTATCTATCTGCCATTTTGAAATCTTGTCGATGCCGACAATGACATCGTTTGCGCTGACAGGTCCTGTGGTGTAGCTGTTATAGAGATTCTTTATCTGATCGCCTACAGTCACATTTCCCTCGAGGATTGTGAAGTCGCCGTCTCTGATATCTTCATCAAGAGTCCATACGACCATTCCGTCAATCACAGACGGGTTGCAGGCTGTGACTATCTCAGACGATGCCCAGTGATCTACAGTGTCATAAAATACATTGCCTGCAGCTCCGCCAACATTTGTTCTGCCGAGCATACGGTTGACGATAGTAACCACCTCTGCCCGAGTTATATTGTTATCAGGTCTGAATGTTCCGTCCTCGTAGCCGCCGACAACACCGTAATATCCGAGTTTTCCGATTGAGTCTGCATATACATTGTCATCAGAAACATCTGAAAATCTCTTTGTGCCCACAACTTCATCATCGCTGTATATCAGCGAAAGCACCTTGTATGAGAGCTCGCAGAACTGTGCTCGGGTAATAGGAATGTGCGGTCCTATTGTGTTGAATTTACCCGTCATTTTGTCAGGGATAAAGCCAAGCGTATCAAAAAGGGCTATCTGACCGTAATACCAGTCGTCTGTACCGACATCTATAATATCGGTAGTCGCATGGCTTGAAAGGACCGACAGGTCGGAAGTAATTATCCGAGCAAGGAGTGTTATAGCCTCAGCTATTGTCATGTTGTTCTGAGGACGGAATGAGCCGTCTTCATATCCCTGCACAAGAGAGGCATTTTTGTTGATAACTATCGCATCAAGAGGCTCGCAGCTTACTTCCACTTCGCCTGTAGGTAGATTGAAAATGCCGTCTTTTGCCATAATTTCCTTACCGTTAGCGAATACTTTTAAGGGAACAATTCCGACAGTATCATAGACTTTGAAGCCCAAAAACTCTGTTCCGTCATAAACGGGAGTTACCGTAGTATCCTTTTCTGTAATAAGATAATCGTACGAACCCTTTTCAAGAACTCTCTTGCAGTCATCGTTCTTTACAATAAAAATTTTCTTTCCCGAAAAAGCTTCGCTTCCCGAAAAGTCATAATCCGCAGCAGTTTCTTTATAAAGACGCAAGACAAGGTTGCCGTTTGTTATTTCAGGTGCAAGTTTCAAGCTTGATATTGTTCCGCCATTCACAGTAATATTGATATTACCGTTAAAGTTGCCGCCGACAGAGCCCAGGATCAGGCTGTCAATAGTGCCTCCGGAGACGATAATATTGGCGTTTCCTGCGAAAGTGCCGCTTTCGTTTCCTGTGACAAGTGTTTTTATATTGCCGTCTTTGATTTCGATATTTGAAGTACTGGCAAAAAGTCCGTCGCATGAAAAGTTTCCACCATAGATACCCTCATAAATACCACCGTTGATAAGAATATTTGTCTTTGAAGAAGCATTGCCGCCGACAGAGCCGCCCGCTACTGCCTTATAGTGACCGCCGGAAAGTGTTATTAATCCGGCACCACTTCCGTATGTATTTCCGGTTGCAACTACAAACGGGGCGCTATAAGTGAATATATTATCTCCGTCCTGAACATAAGATTCATAAAAACTGCATTCTACGGAACTGCCGATATCAAGCACATCACCGGATGAATAAATAGGAACATCAGGCTCCGTCTTGAGTATCAGATTCCTGAGGTATGTGTCTGCCAAGAAAGTAACCTTTTCACATCCGCTCGGGTAATTAAGTACCGTTTCTGACATCTTTGAGCCAGCACCTCTGATTGTAACAGCTCCCCTGTCCTCGCTATCGGTGAACTTTGACATATCGAAAGTTCCAAGTGCAATCACAACACCGCCCGATGTGCCGAGAGCGTCGAAAGCATCGTTGATATCACGGAAACTCACATAGTTCGTTCCGTCGTATGTAAGTTTTCCCAAGGGAGCAAGAAATACTGTGCGATCACCGTTTATAATATGAACTTCGGCTGCTGCAGCCTGTGCATAAGGAACAGATACAAGCACAGTTATAACACAAAGAAGTATAAACAACAGTCTTTTAATCATATTAGTTTCCTCCAGTGATAATGGAAATTACTTCTTTGCAGGAGTGTAGTTTTCGATAGTTTTATCTTCATTGAAAGCGCATACAGCGGTTGTATCGTTAAGCACCTGCTTCATTGTGTCAAGAATGTTGCTGTCGTACTTATATATCTCGTCATAGATATGTCCAAGACAGCCACCGTCGTTCTGAACATAAAGGTTATCCTTGAGTTCAAGCGCCATATTTCCTCTACCCTCAAGCAGGAAAATATCGCCTATTGAGCGGTCATAGATATTGTTCTCTGCCACAAAGTTTCTTGTGTTCTTTGTAAGGCCCCAGCTTACCATGGCCGCAGCTCCTGCCGGTCTGTGACGGCTTCCCCAGCCGTAGCCTGTGAGAATACAGATATTGTCGGCAATGTATGTGTCGTAAAAATGCTGCTGACAGGGCTCATAGTCATAGTTGTACCACTCTATTGCCCAATGGCAGTATTCAAACACATTGCCCCTGTATTCAACATTGTCCATAAAGCAGTCCTGCTTGTCGAAGGGTGCATTGTACTGATGAGTAACACCTGTGTCATATATCTGGTAGCACCAGTTATTGTAGCAATACCAGCCGTCACACCAGCCGTAGTCCTGCAGAGAGTTACCCACTCTGACCGTGTTGACAGGACCGTAGCCGTGAAGTATTGAACCTCCAAGATAGTCTGCAATACAATTGCGAACCGTTACATTCTTAAAGTTACCGCCGGTATATCCGTGACCGCCTGTATGTCTGATGTGGAGATTGTCAACAACTACATCCTCAACATCAGCAAACATAACAAGATGATGATACCAGCCGAGCTCGATAGAATGGAATCTCTCGCCCGGATTACCATCCTTACTGTAAAGATAAAATTCCTTTGTATAAAGGTCGCTTGCGAATGTGAGGTCTTCCTTGAGGTCGCGATAGCCTGTAAAGTCATTAAGTCCCACAACCTGCAACGCTCCTACAATTTCGTTATAATTGCCTAGCTCTGCCGAATCATTGAATACGGCAACTCCTACATTGTATATCGGAAGTGTTAGCTTATATACATTTGGTACTTCTGTTTCAATCCATAGTGCAGGGTCTGCATAGTTGCGGTCTGAACCCGAAATCACAGGCTTGTCGCCGACTCCGTATGAAGAGTATGTAATACCAGACTGACACACAATATCGCCCCTGAAAAGACCTCCGCGCTCGAGGAGTACAGCGTCGCCCTTCTTGAGCAAGTTCTTAACTTCTTCAGTCTTGAGCTTCCCGAGAGTAGCCCATGCTGTCTCGGGAGAGCGTCCGTCGTTATTATCGTCGCCGTTGTTTGAAATATAATAAACATTGCCGTCCTTAGGATACTCCGACTGCGAATTTACGATTTTATCAATCTGCTCTCTCGACAAAGAATGAATCTCCGAAAATAGCTCCTTATCGGAAAGAGAGCCATTCTTATATCCGTTATAAAGGTTCTTAATTGCGCCTGATACTTTTTCATAGATTTTTTCCATAATTTTTCTCCTTTTTTACAAAGAAATATTTTGTTAATAGTCCTTTTGAATATATTTCTCCTACTGTTAAATTTAGTCGAAATACTTCAAGTATATTATATCTTTTTTTGTGCATTATTGCAATAGTTATTTTCGAATTTTGATATACAAAAACGACCCGAAATTACAAAAAAACGACCCGCAAGGAATGTCACCCTGCAAGTCGTTTTTGTGAAAATAGCTTTTATAAGTATTATTTTGTTTTAGGACTATAGTCGATAATTTCCTTATCGTAGTTATAAAGGACTGCTGAAGTCTTGTCGCCTATAACATCTCTGATGATTTCCTCTGCGCCCTCGTCCATATAATAGAATCTGTCTTTATCTACAAATCTTCCGAGAGGCTTGTTATCGGAGAAGACATAAAGATTTTCTTTGAGCTCAGTCTTCCTGTGTCCCTCGCCCAAAAGGTCGAACATTCTGCCTCTAACGCGGTCAATGATGTTATTTGTGATAACAAAGTTTTCGGTATTTCCTGTAAGACCCCAGCACTCGATAGCGCAGTCGTGAGCCTTTCTGTGCTCATAGATGGTACCCCAGCCAAAACCGTTCATACGGCAGATATTATCGGCAACATACTGGTTGTGCACATACTGATCTGTTGTAGCATAGTCATAGTTATAATACTCGATAGACCAGTGACAGAGCTCGATGATATTACCCACAAACTGAATATTGTCCATAAAGCAGTCTTGCTTGTCAGCGCCAACATTATACTGGTTTGTAATACCCGTGTCATACGCCTGGTAACACCAGTTGTTGTAAAGATAGAATCCGTCACACGCTCCGTAAAGCTCGATAGCGTTGCCATAGCGTGTAAGACCGTTTTCAAATCCGACAGTTCTGATTACAGACCCTCCGACATAGTCAACGATACAGTTACGGACTATTACATTGTTATTAACGCCCATGCCTATACCGTGACCGCCCGAATGTCTGACTCTGAGATTGTCGATTATAACATTTCCGGGATATCTTACATCAACAGGTCTTCCGTTTGCTCCGATTTCGATAGATTCGTAAACTTCGCCGGGGTTTCCGCTGCTGCAGTAAAGATAAAGCTCGTTTGTGTCAAGGTCGCTTGCATACTGATAATCGGCATTAAGGTCCTTGTAGCCCGTGAAGCCCTCCACACCGACAACCTTAAGGTCGCCGAGCAGCTCGTGATAGTTACCGAGCCTGCCTGTGTCATTGAACACTATAATTCCAACATTGTTTAAAAGTCCGTCGTATTTGTACACATTGGGCACATCAGTCTTATGCCAAAGTGAACGATCTGCGTAGTTACGCAAAGAAGCCGAAATGATAGGCTTGGGTCCCTTGCCGTAGGCAGAATATGTAACACCGGAAGCACAGAAAAACTTACCTCTGAACACACCGCCTCTTTCAAAAAGAACCGTGTCGCCCGGCTTGAAAAAGCCCTCTTTTTCTGCATCCCTTATCTTGTCAAGAGTTGCCCACGCACTCTCGGGCGAGAGACCGTCGTTTGAGTCGTTTCCGGCATTGGAAAGATAATATACATTACCATCGGTAGAATACTCTGATTCTGCATTTATGATATTGTCTATCTGCCACTTTGAAAGGATATCTATGCCCTCGAAAACCTTCTTGTCATCAATCTTTCCTTGTTTGTAATCGTCATACAGTGTCTTGATTCTGTCGCCGAGTGTCACCTCGGGCATTTTCGGTGCTGTGATATTAAGTTTAGTTCCCATAATAATTCCCTTTTAAATTATTTGATGTTGGGTGTGTAGTTGTTTACGGAAGTGTCATCGTTGAAGTATATTATCGAAGTTGTATCCTCCAGAAGTTTTTCGATATATGTCGTAGCACTTGCGTTTGCGCTGTATCTTGAACCAAAGAAGTTGCCGAGCGTCTTTTCGTACTTCTGTACATATACATTATCTCTGAAAGTGATTTCTTTATTTCCCTGACCCATTCCGGAACTTGCGTTCAAATCAAATATAAGGCCTGCACTTCTGTCAAAAATGTTATTTTCAATTACAAAATCTGATGTGTTGTTGGTATTTCCCCAACTTTCAAGAGCAGCTGAGCCAGACTTTCTGTGGATACTTCCCCAACCGTAGCCGGTAAGTCTGCAGATATTGTCTTTATAAAGTATATCTGTACACGAGTGCTTTGATGTTGAATAATCGTAATTGTACCACTCTATAGCCCAGTGGCAGTATTCCATTACATTACCGATATACCTGACATCTGTCATGTGGCAGTTGCCCTTACTGTCGGAAGAATTGTACTGATTTGTGATACCGGTATCAAATATCTGATAGCACCAGTTGTCATAGAGATACCAGCCGTCAGCAGGTCCGTAAAGCTCAATAGCGTTGCCGTAGCGCACTGCATTGATTGCAGGATTTGCATTCATAACAGCACCGCCTACATAGTCGACAATACAGTTGCGTACAGTTGTATTTACAGCCTCGGTAAAGCCAATAGCGTGGCCACCGGAGTGTCTGAATCTGAGGTTATCAATTACAACGCCCTCGGTGTTTGTTGAAGTAACAAGTCGCTGGTTTGCGCCGATTTCTATAGACTTAAATCTCTCGCCGGGGTTTCCGCCCTCGCAGTAGAGATAAAACTCATTTGTAATAAGGTCGTTATAATAGTGGAGATCCTGTGTCATATCAGCGTATGTTTCGATACCCTCAAGACCGGGTCTGTCCATAACACCAACAATTTCATTATAGTTACCAAGCTCTGTCGTATCGTCAAACACGATTACACCAACATTCTTGATAAGCTCGTTGAGCTTATATACATTAGGCGTTTCTGTTTCTGTCCAGAGCGCAGGATCGGCATAGTTCTTCACAGAGCCCGAAATGATAGGCTTTGCGCCCTCGCCATAAGCTGAGTATGTTACGCCCTTGGTTGCGGAGAATGTTCCTCTCCAAACGCCGCCTCTTTCAAAGAGAATGGTGTCACCGGGCTTCAGTCCGAATACGACATCTCTTTCCTTGAGCCTTGTGAGCGTCTGCCATGCTGTCGCAGGTGTAAGTCCGTCGTTTGCGTCGTTGCCGTTATTGGAAATATAATACACCTTTCCTGTTGTGGGATACTGTGACTGAGAATTAACGATATTGTCAATCTGCCACTGTGTGATCACATCCACACCATAGATAGCGTCCTTGGGAGAAATCTGACCATTCTTATAAAGCTGATAATAATTCTTAATCTGTTCTCCGACTGTCACATCAGCGTCAAGAAGTGTATAACTCCCTTTTGTAATATCATCTGTAACCGTCCATACAGCAACGCTGCCTACTGTTGCAGGATTGCAAGCTGTTACTACCTGAGGCTCTGCCCAGTGGCCTACAACATCATAAAAGCTCACAGAGCCGGCAGCTCCCGTGGGAGTTCTTCCGAGCATACGGTTAACGATTGTAACAACCTCGGATCTTTTGATATTGTTCTCGGGGCCAAATGTACCGTCGGGATATCCGCCGATAATGCCGAGATAGCCGAGAACGCCGATTGAATTAAGATACTTATTATTTGCAGGGACATCAGAGAATGTCTTCATTCCAAACTCTGTGTCCTCGTATATAAGGTAGAGAACATTGGCAGAAAGCTCTGCGAACTCCGCTCTTGTAATCTGAGCATTGGGATTTATAATTGTGCCTCCCTCGAGCTCGAGCTTTTCGAGATAGCCGAGCTTCTGGAAGAATCCTATAACGCCTGCATACCAGTCTGTTGGAGCGACATCTGTATAATCACAGCTTACAACATCTCCGAGAGCAGATATGTCGGGAGTAATGATTCTTGAAAGGAGTGTTATTGCCTCTGCTCTTGTCATATTGTTCTCAGGAAGAAATGTTCCGTCAGCATAGCCCGCAACATAAGAAGCATTCCTGTCTACAACAATAGCAGTATTAGCCTCACACGATACGCTCACCTTTCCGGCAGGAAGAGTGAAAATCTCGCCCTTTGGAGTAATCTTGCTTCCGTTGGCATAAACAGCATTGGGGAGAAAACCGTACTCGTCCACGATATTAAAGCCAAGCAGTGAGGAACCCTGGAATACAGGGGTTACTGTTGTATTTTCTTCTGTAATAATATAGTCGGCAGATGCTCCTGAGAGCTTCTGTGCGTTTTCTTTATCTGCAATAAAGATGAGCTTGCCCGAGATGGTGCTCTTGTTTGATGCACCAATAGCATATGAAGGAGTGCCATTGATTCTGAGTACAACATTGCCGTTTACCTTTGCTGACGCATCTGTCGAACCGATGTTAATAACGCCAATATTACCGTCCGAAATTGTAAGGAAGATATTTCCGTTAAATTTACCGCTCTGGGAACCTGCAACAATCTTGTCTATTTTTCCGCCGGTAATTTCAATGTTGGAATTCCCCGTAAATGTGCCTGTGCTGTCAAAGTTACCGCCATATATACCCTCGTAAGTACCGTCCATAATTACAATATTGGTGTTTGCTTCTGCGTTTCCGCCAACAGCACCGCCCGCAACTGCCTTGTACATACCGGAAGAAAGCTTGATTCTGTCAGAATCGGCTCCGCCAAGGTCTCCTGAAGCAATTACAAAGGGATATTTGTAGGTAATAATATTGTCACCGTCTGCAACATATGTTTCTGTGAAGAAGCTTGTTGTACTATTTGAAACTTCAAAAATATGTCCGTTTGTGTAGATAGGCACATCAGGTTCTGTCTGGATTGTAAGATTTTCAAGATATGTATCGCCCTCAAAGCTGATGCTCTTGACTGTTGCAGGAAAACTGAGAGTTGCCGCAGACGCAAGCGCCGCAGCACCCACAATTGTTATAGGGCCCCTATCCTCAATATCGTCAAAATCTGTCATATCAAAGACACCGGTAAGAACAATCTTACCACCCTCTTTTCCAAGAGCTTTAAGAGCGTCATTAAAGTTTTTAAACGCAGTTCTTGTTTCACCGTCGTAGTTAAGTCTTCCGAACGCGGAAACGAATACTGTTCTCTGTCCGTTGTGCATTTCGACAGCAGCTTCTGCTGCATATGCAAACGGTATGCTTACAGCAATAAGCATAACTGAAATTAAAAGCGCGATTAGTTTTTTTGCCATGTTTTTTCTCCTTAACAAAAAAATTTTTTTGACAGTTCACAAGATATATTTGTGTATTGTAATTATAACATTTTCAAATTTTTATGTCAAGGAATAACAATCAAATCACACAAAAAGGTAAAAAAACAATAAAAAATGCCAAAAATAAGTTTATAACACTGCAATATAACAAAAAATCCGGGAGAATATCTCTCCCGGAGTGCATATATTATTAATTTTCAATCCACGCTTTAAGCTCTTCAAGCTTCGTGAGTGCATCAGCTCTGCCGACATCGTAAACTCGCTGGACATTCTCTGTGTCCTTATCGAGGCGTCCGATATCAAGAGGCTCCATCGGACGGATGACAAAAACCTTGCCCTCTCTTTCGAGCTCAGCTATACGAGCAAGTGTTGCATTATACTTAATGTGGCGAGCGCGAAGCGCATCAATAAACTTGGGATACCTGCGGTAAAAGAGCTTCTGAAACAAGCGCATCTCTTCTTTTTTGCGGTACTGTGCATCTCTTGTGAGCACTACAACATTGCGCTCGTATCCCATGTTAAAAAACGCTTCAACAGGAATACTGTCGGTGCAGCCACCATCGAGATACTTCTTCTGTCCCACCTCAACTATCCTCGAAAAATACGGCAATGATGCCGAGGCACGCAAGTAGTCAATCTCTTCTTTCATATCAGTGAGGCGAATATACTCAGCCTCGCCTGTTTCAACATTGCTTACTGTTACATAAAATGGTGTTGCGTTCTTGCTGAAAGCTTCAAAATCGTATATGTCAAGCTGCTCAGGCAGCTCGTGATAGCAAAAGTCTGCGCCTACTATGTCACCTGTTTTTATAAGGCTTTTTATACTCATAAATCTCGGATCACCAAGATATTTCTTGTAGTAGCGGATACTTCTGCCGTGTTGTCCCGAAAGATATGACACTGCGTGAATAGCTCCTGCCGACACGCCTACAATGCCGTCAAAGCATAACCCGTGCTCCATAAACACATCGAGCACTCCCGCAACATAAATGCCGCGAACTCCGCCTCCCTCAAGCACAAGTCCTGTCAAAAAAATCACCTCATATTTCATATAGTAGCGAACAGCGAGTCTGCTATAAGTAAAAATCGACAAGGTTTAAAAAGCCTTGTCGATTTTTGGTCTGAGTGGCGGGACTTGAACCCACGGCCTCTACCACCCCAAGGTAGCGCTCTACCACCTGAGCCACACCCAGATATTATGCTGTTTTTTCTCAACAGCGAGATTATATCACATTTAAAGTCTTTTGTCAAGTCAAAAAAAGAGATTTTTTAGAAAAAAACTATTTTTTTGCAAAAGTTGCAGATTTGGCGCTTTTTTCACTTTAAATATCAGCAAAAGCTCCAAATATTAGGATAATTTGAGCTTGCAAAAGTTATATCACTGTGTTATAATAAGGTAGTCTAAAACAATTTATACACCTAGGAGGACATTATGGCAAACAAAAAAACAGGACAGGGCGGGTTTATATTCACGCTCATACTTATCGTTCTTGTGGCTGCTGCGATTTTCTATGTTGTTTTCAGCGCAGAAATGACAAAGTACAACTCAAAATCCGATATTCTTGCAGAACAGAGCTTTGCTGATATGCTTGCACAGACCTTCGGCAAACACCAGCGCGAAATAACACTCGAAGATGTAGCGTCGGTTGAAGCTGTAGAGCTCGGTTCATACAACGACTACTCATACATGGCTTTCTGTCTGCCCGGTTATGACGATGAGTCTCTCGCTGAAGAACAGAGAGCAGAACTCTTTAAGATTTTTGACCTTTCGAAAACCGATATTGACTCTTACGGAGATCTTGCTCTTTTCACAGGACTCAAAGAATTCCACGCAGCATACAGCGGAATGTCGGACTTTTCGTTTCTTTTGAACTGCGAAGGTCTT
>JAZNMZ010000075.1:0-13296 GCA_045580005.1 Eubacteriales bacterium
ACACTTATAATTTACCGGGAGGTGCTTAAAAAATGAGAGTAAAGATCACACTCGTTTGCAGCGAATGCAAACAAAGAAACTATGACAGTACAAAGAACAAGAAGAACACACCTGATCGTCTTGAACTCAACAAGTACTGCCGTTTCTGCCGCAAGCATACCCTTCACAAAGAAACAAAGTAAGAAAACTACTTACGGAAACATTTAAGGAGGTATATTAAATGGCAGAAGAAAAGAAAGAAAAGCTGTCCCTTGGAGCAAAGATCAAGAAGTTCTTCGGAGATTACAAGAGTGAATTCAAGAAGATTTCATGGCCGTCCAAGGCAGAAACAATGAAAAAGACAGGAGTAGTTCTTGCAGCTATTGTTGTCATCAGCATTGTCGTATTCCTTATTGACACAGGTCTTAATACTGGCTTCGGATTCCTTGCTACACATCTTTAATAGAGCGTACCGCAAAAAATTAAAGTCAGGAGAGGATTAATATGGCAAATGGTGGAAAAGCGGAATGGTTTGTGCTTCATACTTATTCCGGTTATGAGAACAAGGTTGCCGCTAATATCGAAAAGATAGTAGAGAACCGCGGACTCCAGGATCTTATATTTGAGACCCGTATTCCCACAGAAACAGTTATAAACGACGGTGTGCAGTACGACGACTATGTCGAAGATCAGCGAATTATCGAGTATGACTATGAGGGAAACGAGAAGCCCAAAAAAGAGCCTAAAACCGAAATTCACAAACTCTTCCCAAGCTATGTTCTTATCAGAATGATAATGAACGACGAAAGCTGGCATATCGTCAGAAACATCAGAGGCGTAACAGGCTTTGTAGGCCCCGGGTCAAAACCGGTCGCTCTCACAGAGCAAGAGGTTGAAGCGCTTGGTGTTAATGTTCGTATGGCTGATATTAAGTTTAATGTCGGCGACAGTGTATATGTTGTTGCAGGTCCTTTTGCAGGTTCTGTTGTAACCGTAAAGGAAATCGACAGCGATAACAGAAGAATTAAAGTGCTCGGTGTCTTCGGCGGAAGAGAATCTGTTGTTGACATGGATGCAAAAGATGTTGAAGAAATAAAAGACTGAAACATCAAAGGTGTTACAAAAGAGTTGTAACGCTGTGGGAGGAAACGCAAGTTTCCGAAAAAATTAATTTACCACATTCGGAGGTGTAACAAATGGCTAAGAAAATTATTGGCTTAGTAAAATTGCAAATTCCCGGAGGAAAAGCACTGCCTGCTCCTCCCGTTGGTCCTGCTCTCGGTCAGCACGGTGTTAACATCGCTGGCTTCTGTAAGGAATTCAACGAAAAGACAAAGAACGATATGGGACTTATCATTCCCTGCGTTATCACGATCTACGCAGACAGATCATTCTCATTCATCACAAAGACTCCCCCTGCAGCAGTTCTTATCAAGAAGGCTTGCGGTATCGAGAGCGGTTCAGGCGAACCCAACAAGAACAAAGTTGCTTCTATCACAAAAGAACAGCTTCAGAAAATTGCAGAACAGAAAATGCCCGACCTCAACGCAGCATCAGTTGAAGCAGCAATGAGCATGATTGCAGGTACAGCACGCAGCATGGGCGTTACTGTTGCTGAATGATAGGAGGGCGTAAAGATGAATAAGGGTAAGAAATATATTGAAAGTCAGAAGCTTATCGAAAAGGCTAAGCTTTATGACGCTGAAGAAGCACTCGCACTCGTTTGCAAGACAGCTTCTGCAAAATTTGACGAAACAATCGAACTTCATGTTAAGCTCGGTGTTGACTCCCGTCACGCAGACCAGCAGGTTCGTGGCGCTAACGTACTTCCTCACGGTACAGGTAAGACAACCCGTACACTCGTTTTCGCTAAGGGTGATAACGCTAAGGCTGCTGAGGAAGCAGGCTCTGACTTTGTAGGTGCAGAAGAGCTCGTTGCAAAGATTCAGAACGAAAACTGCTTTGACTATGATGTAATCATCGCAACTCCCGATATGATGGGCGTTATCGGTCGTCTCGGTAAGGTTCTCGGTCCTAAGGGACTTATGCCTAACCCCAAGGCAGGCACAGTTACTATGGATGTTGCCAAGGCTGTTAAGGAAGCTAAGGCGGGTAAGATTGAATACCGTCTCGATAAGCAGAACATTATCCACTGCGCAATCGGTAAGGCTTCTTTCGGTCCCGAAAAGCTCGTAGAGAACTTTAACGCAATCATGGGTGCTATTATCAAGGCGAAGCCTGCTGCGGCAAAGGGTCAGTATATCAAGACTTGTGCTCTTGCTTCTACAATGGGCCCTGGTGTTAAGGTTAACAGTGCAAAGCTCGGCTAATAGCTGACTATCGACAAATTTTATAAATAAGTGTTTTCACCGGTCGGCGATTGCCGACCGGTCTTTTTTATTGCAAAAAAAATGAGTTCCTTCAAAGGAACTCATTTTTGTCATATTTTCTTGAATTTGAAAAGCGTTGTATAGTCGTATTTTTGATAGCCCTTTATTATTCCCTCGCCGTGATTCGGCGCGTCGGGGGAAAACTGTGTTTCAAAGCATATTGCACTGTGCTTGCTCTGGGCTTTGCCGTTTTTCATTTTTATTCTATCGTTTGGCTTATTTGTAGTGAATATCTGAACACACGGCTTGTCGGTATATACATTCATCTCAAGAGCTTTTCCTTTGAGCACAGCGGCTTTTGCAAGAGCCTTGCCCTCAAAATCAAATTTCTTTGAAGCACCGATAATAAAATTGTGGTCATATCCGCCGGCAATTACAAGCTGTTCGTGGTCGGCGAAAATATCACGACCGACAGCCTTTTCTCTTCTAAAATCAAACGGCGTGCCTGTGACATCCATCTCGTGTGTGGGAATGAGATTTTTGTCAACCGCCGAGATTTTGTCTGCAAAAACAGTCAGCTTGTGGTCAAGCACGCTTTCGCTCTTGTAGCCGTCAAGATTGAAATATGCGTGATTTGTCAGATTCAGGGGAGTGTCTGCCTCACTTATCCCTTTGTAGCTTACCGAAAAATCGTCTCCGCTTATTGTGTATGTCACGGTTATGTCAAGGTCACCTGGAAAACCCTCATCACCGTCGGGACTGAACAGCGTAAGCACGAGCTTCTCGCAGTTGTCGTTTTCGATATATGTGACATTCCATATTTTGCGGTTGAAGCCCTCTTTTCCACCGTGCAGGCAGTTGCCTCTGGCCGCTTCGTTTTTAAAAAGAGTATATTCTTTGCCGTTGAGATTAAATCTTCCTTGCGCTATTCTGTTGGCATACCTGCCGATGATTGCGCCGTGATAGCCCGAGCTTTGAATTATATCGTCAATCGAGCGGTAGGAGCAGATAATATCAACCCCATCCACAGTCAGCTTGTGTATAATGCCGCCAAGGTTCAGAACAGAAGCCCTTATTCTTCCTTTGCCAAAAGAGTAGGAATATACTTTCTCATCATCGTGGAGTCTTCCGAATAGAGTTTTTCTCATAACAAACATCCTTATTTTTTGATAACAATATTATATAATCTTTTAACTTTTGAGTCAAGAGCATTTGATAAAAATATATTGCTGATTTTTTACCAAAAATGACGAAAACTAACAGATTCTGTCTTATTTTTCTTGACAAATATGTGCAAATATGCTATTATATGCTTAATGATATAATCATAAATTTTTAATAAGCGGTTTGTGATTTTTTCATGCGGCGTATAGCCGGAAACGAATAATTTTAGGAGGGAAAACACAATGTTTTCAAGCAAAACAAAAAAGCTGTGGGCAATGGCTCTTGTGTCGTTTATCATTTGCGCGTGCCTTTCAGCGAGTCTGAGCGTTTTTGCAGAACCCGAGGACGATATTCTCATAGCTCCTGCTCCCGATGCGGTAGAGGATGCTGTTGCTGAGGAGACAGTTCCTGCAGAAGATGTTGCGGCAGATGTTGTTGCAGAAGAATCGGATATCATAAACCCCGCCGAGGCGCCGTTTGATTATATCGATTCTTACTCGGAATATGTAAACGACGATCCCAACTTTGATGAGAACCTTGCAACTGCTCTTGCAGGCGCAAAGGAAGAAATTCCTTATTATGCAAGCTGGCTTTCACTGCTCCCTGCGGTTATTGCTATCGTGCTTGCACTTATTACAAAGGAAGTTTATTCCTCTCTCTTTATCGGTATTCTTGCAGGTGCTGCCCTTTATGCAAACTTCAGCTTCACGGGCACAATTGATAGAGTGCTTGCAGACGGCTTTATTGCATCTATCGCAGATCCCTATAATATCGGCATTCTTCTGTTCCTTGTAATACTCGGAGCAATAGTAGCGCTTATGAACAAGTCTGGTGGCTCTGCCGCATTTGGTAGCTGGGCAGCTTCTCACATTAAGTCAAAGGTAGGAGCACAGCTTGCTACGATATGCCTTGGCGTGCTTATATTCATTGACGACTATTTCAACTGTCTTACAGTAGGCTCTGTTATGAGACCTGTTACAGACAAGCACAAGATTTCGCGCGCAAAGCTTGCATATCTTATCGACGCAACAGCAGCTCCTGTCTGTATTATCGCCCCCGTTTCTTCGTGGGCGGCGGCAGTTAGCGGCTTTGTTAAGGAAGAAGAAGTAAGCTCTATCGCACTATTTGTTAAGGCTATTCCCTATAACTTCTACGCGCTCCTCACAATTGTTATGATGATTACAATTGCGCTTATGAAGTTTGATTTCGGTTCTATGAAGAAGCACGAGCTTGCAGCAGCCGGTGGTGACCTCTTCTCATCAGCTGATGCTGAAGCGTTCAAGGCTCTCGAAGAAAAAGGCAACGGCAAGAAGGGTATCGTCCTTGATCTTATCGCGCCTGTTGCGGTACTTATCGTAGCGTGTGTACTCGGTCTTCTCTACTCGGGCGGAATGTTCTCGGGCGAGGGACTTGGCTTTATTGATGCATTCGGTAACGCTGACGCTTCTGTCGGCCTTGCTATCGGCTCGATGATTGCTCTTATCTTTTCGATTATCTACTTTATGTGCAGAAGAGTTCTCAGCTTCAAGGAATGTATGGAATCTATCCCCGAGGGCTTTAAGGCAATGGTTCCTGCCATTATGATTCTCTGCTGCGCATGGACACTCAAGACTATGACAGACGGACTTGGAGCAAAGATCTTCATCGCAGAGCTTGTAAGAGCTTCTGCAGGCGCTCTTCTTAACTTCCTGCCTGCTATCGTATTCATTATCGCGGTTGGACTTGCTTTTTCAACAGGTACATCATGGGGTACATTCGGTATTCTCATTCCGATCGTACTTGCTTGCTTCGGCGGTTCAATCTCCAATGAAATTTGCGTTATCGCAATCTCCGCTTGTATGGCAGGTGCGGTTTGCGGCGACCACTGCTCACCTATATCCGACACAACAATTATGGCGTCGGCGGGCTCGCAGTCAAATCATATAAACCATGTTTCAACACAGCTTCCGTACGCAATGACAGTGGCAACAATCTCGTTTGTATGCTATATCATCGCTGGCTTTGTAAACTCATGGTACATAGTTCTTCCTCTCGGTATTCTTATTACAATCGGTGCCATGCTTGTACTTAAGGCTACTGTCGGAAAGAAGTCATAAAAACATAAAACATTTTTGGAGTACAGAGAAAGCTGTACTCCTTTTTTTATTGACAAAATTGACGATTTGTCGTATAATCTTAATGTAAATTATTCGATAAGGAAGCGCAGAAATGAAACTTTCAACAGACACACAAATTCTCGAGCGTGCCTACGGTATAGAGAAAACAATAGAAATGCTGAAAACGCACGGCTTTGACGCGGCAGACTATTCTATGTTTGGACTGAAAAGCGACGACAATCACCCTGTACTAAGCAAAGACTATGAGAAGTATGCACAACTTCTTCACAGGGTGGCAGACAGCTGTGGTATTGTATTCAATCAGGCGCACGCGCCCTTTCCGTCGTATATTGATGACAATCCCGAATACAGCAAAAAGATAATCGATAAATTCCGCCGCTGTATTGAATTCGCAGGACTTATCGGGGTGGAGCAGATTTGTATTCATCCGATAACAATCAGAAATGACAGACAAAGAGAGCTGGAAAAAACTCTAGAGCTATACTCAAAGCTGCAGGACGCAGCAAAAGAAAGCGGAGTTAAAATTGCTCTCGAGAATATGTTCTGGCGCGATAAAACTACGGATTCAATAAGACCGGGTGCTTGCAGCGGGGCGGATGAATTTATAAAAATATTCGATATGCTGGATGACCGCTATTTTACCTGTCTTCTCGATGTGGGACATTGCGGCCTCGTAGGAGAGAGCGCCGACAGCTTTATTTACAAAATGGGGGAGAGAATCACAGCGCTCCATGTACATGACAACGACTTTTTGAATGATATGCACGACCTGCCGTTTGTCGGAAAGATGGATTGGAAAAAGATAACAAAGGCTCTGCACGACATAAACTATCGCGGCGATCTCACCTTTGAAGCTTGTTGCTGGCTTGGCCGTATGCCTGAGGATTTGCTTCCCGATGCGCTCGATATGATGTCTGCTGTTGGCAGAAAGCTTATCAAAATGATTGAAAACCCGGAGGTAGACTAATGGAACAGGACAAGCTTACCTCTATCATAGCTCATGAAATAAAAAAACAGTATAAGAGCACACGGCAGTTCGCAATTGCCGCCGATATTCCGTATACAACTTTGAGTTCTGCGCTCAAAAACGGAATAGGTAGCTCGTCGTACGATACGGTAATTAAGATATGCAGAATGCTTGGTATAAAAAACACCGAATTCGGCGAAATAGTTCTGTGCAGCGAAAAGACGCTTTCGCTCATAAGACGCTACAACAAACTTGACAAATTCGGGCGGCATACTGTAGAGAGTGTAATCCGACTTGAAGAGGCAAGGCTCAGAGAGGTATGACTTTTTATTTTGAGAAAAAAGCCTTTGCCACTTGAAAAATATTTAATAATGTTATATAATATATAAGTTAAAATATACAAATTCTGCTTTAGGAGACAAAACATGGCAAAAGAACTGGAAAAGGTATATAATCCTCATGGAACCGAAGATAAAATTTATAAGATGTGGGAGGAGGGCGGATACTTCAAACCGTCACAGGATAAGTCTAAAACTCCGTTCTCGATAGTTATTCCTCCACCAAATGTAACAGGACAGCTCCACATGGGACACGCGCTTGATGAAACATTGCAGGATATCCTTATCCGCTACAAGAGAATGCGCGGCTTTAACACCCTGTGGGTACCCGGTACCGACCATGCAGGCATTGCAACACAGATAAAGGTTGAGGAAGCTCTGCGCAACGAGGAAGGTCTTACAAGATACGACCTCGGACGAGAGAAGTTCCTTGAGCGCGTATGGGCATGGAAAGAAAAATACGGCTCGAGAATCATCAGCCAGATAAAGAAGCTCGGCTGCTCATGCGACTGGGAGCATGAGAGATTCACAATGGACGAGGGATGCTCAAAGGCGGTTAAGGAAGTTTTCGTTTCTCTTTATGAGAAAGGTCTTATATATCGCGGTAACAGAATTATCAACTGGTGCCCCAAGTGTGCAACAGCGCTTTCTGACGCAGAGGTAGAGTACAGCGAGCAGGCAGGACATTTCTGGCATATTAAGTATCCCGTAAAGGACGAGCCCGGCAGATATGTTGTGATTGCAACAACAAGACCCGAGACACTTCTCGGCGATACAGCTGTTGCAGTTCACCCCGAGGACGAAAGATATGCCGATCTTGTGGGCAAGATGCTTGTTCTTCCTCTTGTTGGCAGAGAAATCCCTGTTGTTGCAGACGAGTATGTTGAAAAGGACTTCGGAACAGGCTGTGTTAAGATTACTCCTGCTCACGACCCCAACGACTTCCTCGTTGGCCAGCGACACGGACTTGAGCAGATAAGAGTTATGAACGACGACGCTACAATCAACAGCTTCGGCGGCAAGTATGAGGGCATGGACAGGTTTGAGGCGCGTAAGGCTATTGTAGAGGACCTTGATAATGAAGGACTCCTTGTTAAGGTCGAGGATTATACTCACAATGTAGGCACCTGCTACCGCTGCAGAACAACAGTTGAACCTATTACAAGTAATCAGTGGTTCGTAAAGATGGAACCTCTTGCAAAGCCTGCCCTTGAGGTTGTATATAATGGTACGGTAAAGTTCGTTCCCGAAAGATTTGCAAAAACATATACAAACTGGATGGAAAATGTACACGACTGGTGTATCTCCCGTCAGCTCTGGTGGGGACACAGAATTCCTGCATACTACTGCGACAAGTGCGGTAAGGTTGAGGTTTCCAAGGAGGATGTCACAGTATGTCCTGCCTGCGGAGCACCTATGCGCCAGGAGGAGGATGTACTTGATACATGGTTCTCATCGGCTCTCTGGCCGTTCTCAACACTCGGCTGGCCCGACAATACAGATGACCTTGCATATTACTATCCGACAAACACACTCGTAACAGGCTATGATATTATCTTCTTCTGGGTTGCGAGAATGATTTTCTCAGGACTGGAGAATATGGGCAAGGAGCCTTTCTCGTATGTGTTCATTCACGGACTTGTAAGGGATGAGCTCGGCAGAAAGATGTCAAAATCTCTTGGCAACGGCGTTGACCCGCTTGAGGTTATTGATAAGTATGGCGCAGATGCGCTGAGATTTACTCTTGTGACAGGTAACTCACCCGGAAACGATATGAGGTACTCTGACAAGAAGGTAGAGGCGTCAAGAAACTTTGCCAACAAGATATGGAACGCCGCAAGATTTGTTATGCTCAACCTTGACGACGATACAGAGTGCACGCTTCCCGAAAAGCTCGAGCTTGAAGATAAGTGGATTCTGTCTCATCTTAATACAACTGTTAAGGAAATCACAGCAAACCTCGATAAGTACGAGCTCGGAGTTGCCAGCGCAAAGCTTTATGAGTTTATCTGGGACTATTTCTGTGACTGGTATATTGAGCTTGTAAAGCCCAGACTCTTCGAAAAGGATACCGACTCCAACAAGCGCGCTCAGCAGGTTATCATCTATGTTCTTTCGGATATATTAAAGCTGCTTCATCCCTTTATGCCTTATATCTCCGAGGAGATATGGCAGACACTCGGAATTTCAAGCGAGCCTGTTATTGTTGCAAATTGGCCTGAATATAAAAAAGAGCTTGAATTTACCGCCGAGGGAGAGTCGCTTGACAGAGTTATCGCGGCAATCACCGCTATCAGAAACCGCAGAGCCGAGATGAATGTTCCCCCCTCAAAGAAAGCAAAGCTCATACTTGTAAGCGATTATAATGACAGCTTCAATGAGAACACTTCGGTATTCTTTGAAAAACTCGCATCCTGCTCTGAGGTAGAGTATGCCGACGAGTGCAACGACGAAACTGCTGTTTCTATCGTTACCGACAGCGCAAAGCTCTATATTCCGATGGCAGAGATTATCGACTTTGAAAAGGAAAGAGCAAGACTCGAAAAAGAAAGACAGACAGCACTTTCCGAAATTGACAGAGTTAACAAGAAACTCTCCAATGAGTCTTTTGTAGCAAAGGCTCCTGCCGCAGTTATCGACGGTGAAAAGGCAAAGCTCGAAAAGTATACCGATATGCTCCGCAATATTGAAGAAGCGCTTTCAAAGCTCGGATAATCTTATGAATATTATTTGTCTTACATTGGGAGTGTGCTCTACAAACTGTTATATAGCCTTTTGCGACGGTGATGATGTGTGTACGGTAATCGACCCTGCCGACAACGCGCAGACAATTGTGGCGGCAGCAAGAGCACGAGGACTTACGATCGGAGGGATTCTTCTGACACACGCACACTTTGACCATATTGCAGCTCTGAACGAGCTGTGCGATATGACAGGCGCACCTGTGTATGTGGGAACTGACGAGAAGCACTCGCTATATGATTCGGTCTACAATTTGTCACAGATGTTTATCGGACGCAGCTATATTTTTGGCAAGGACGCGATATCCGTGTCGGACGGCGATACCGTTACAGTGGGCAAAGCTGTTTTCAAAGTGATGGAAACTCCCGGGCATACCGAGGGCTCTGTCTGCTATTTGTGTGAGAACGAGCTTTTCACAGGAGATACTCTCTTCTCGGGTACAATTGGTAGAACAGATTTGCCGGGCGGCGATTACGGTAAGATAATAAAATCACTCAGACGCCTGCTTTTGCTAGACGGAGGTCTCAGCTTTCATCCCGGGCACGGCGACGGTGGGAAAATAGCTTATGAAAAGGATCATAATCCCTATGCATAAGATACAAAAGGTAAAAAGAAGGCAGTATGCTTTTGATTTTCTCATACTCGCTTTTATAATCGTGCTTACTCTTGCCCTTTTCTTTCTGGCGCAGAGCGCATACGGCAGAAAAATCAGCACTGTAAGCATCTCGCTTGACGGAAAACATGTGGCAACCCTTGACCTTTCGGAAGATACGGTATATGAGGTGGTGGGAACAGATTTTTCCCTTGAGATAAAAGAGGGCAGAGCCACGGTTTTAAGCACAGATTGTCCTGACAGGACTTGCATAGGTATGTCGGTGACAGAGGACGGAGGAGCTATCGTTTGTTTGCCTAACAGAATTGTTGTTGACAGTACGCGCGGCACGGCAGATTACGATTACAAAGCAGGATAAATTAAAAAGACAGGAGGGAAGTAACTGTGAAGATAAAAAAGCTATCTTTGACAGCGTTGCTTCTCTCCTTTTCGCTTGTAGTGTCAATATTGGAGGGGTTTATTCCTGTGCAGAGCTTCATTCCGCTCCCCGGAGTAAAGCTCGGATTGGCTAATATTTCTGTAATGGCAGCGCTCGTTTATGCAGGCAGGGCCTCTGCCTTTGCGATTGCAGTGTTAAGACCTCTTATTATGCTTTTGCTGTTTGGTAATCCTGCAAGCTTTATTTTGTCGCTGAGTGGTGGACTGCTGGCGACAGTGTGCGCAATCATTACTGTCAGGATGTACAACCGCGTATGCAGTTTTGTCGGCATATCGGCGCTTTGCGCCGTGGCACACAGTATAGGACAGCTTGCGGCAGCAGGGATTATTCTTTCTTTCTCTGTCCTGTGGTATCTGCCTGCTCTTGTGATAGGCTCGTCACTCACAGGAGCATTGACGGGACTCATTATGAATTACATTTTCACAAGGGTAAAGCTATGAAAAGAGTTATATTAATTTGTCTTGCAGCAATATTGAGCTTTTGCTCCTGCGGTGCGAACTTTGAGTATGCAAGAGAGGACTTTTTTACCATGAGCACTTACGCAACGCTTGTTGCCGACGGAGCCGAAAAAAGTGATATTGACATGGTAAAAGAAACTTTGCTTGCGATTGAAAAAAAGTTCTCTGCCACAAATGAGAATAGCCTTGTGTATCGATATAATAATGGAAAGCGTGATATACTTGATGACGAGTGTATGTATGTGATAAATGCCGCAAATAAGGTAGCCTGCGACACAGACGGAGCTTTTGACTACACACTCGGCAGCCTTGTAAGACTATGGAATATAAACGGAGAAAACCCGTCTGTTCCCGACAAAAATGCACTGGACGAGGCTCTCTTGCACACAGGTTACAAAAAGGTTGTGATTGATAGCGGAGTATCGCTTGAGGACGAGGGAATTATGCTGGATTTCGGTGGTATTGTCAAGGGCTATGCGGGAGATGCTGCGGTTGTAAGGCTAAAGAAAGCAGGAATTTCAGACTGTATGCTCAGTATCGGCGGCAACATAACAATGCTCGGCACATCGCAAAGCAATAAGATTAAGGGGCAGACGGGGTGGACTGTCGCAATTACAAATCCGTATGATAAGCAAAATGTACTGGGATATATCACAACTACCGATTGCACTGTATCGGTGTCGGGAGATTACGAGAGATATTTTGTGCAGAACGGTGAGGTGTATCACCACATCTTTGATTCAAAAACAGGCTATCCAGCACAGACAGACCTGCGGTCTGTCGCTGTAATATGCGACGACGGTATATACGCCGACGCTCTTTCGACAGCACTTTTTGTTATGGGCAAGGACGCCGCTCTCGATTTTTATGCAAAGGGTCTGTATGACTTTGAGGCGGTCTTTTGTACAAAAGACGGAAAGGTCTTAACAACCGACGGTATAAAAGATTTATTTATACCCGAAAAGACAGCTGCATATATAAACGGCAAAAATATAGAATTTACAAAATAAAAAGAAATACCGCTCACACGGTATTTCTTTTTCATATTTATCGGGATTTTTTCTTCTTTTTGCTCTTCGAAAGATTGCACATAATAACAGAAGCAACAGGAGCTCCGGCTGCGATAAGTGTTTTGTAAATCGTGTCTGATTCCGATTCGGTACCTGCAAACACCGATATCGCAAGAAAGATAACAATCATTACAAGTCCGGATATGGCAGGGTAGAGAGCAGATGTGCAGCCAATAGCTTTGCATACGATACCGCAGGCGCCGCCCGATATAATTATACCTGCAAGCGCAAGGACAGGAATATATCTGTCAGGGTCGGAAAAGCTTGTCAGTATGTATGAGAATATTGCAAGGCAGACAAAAAACACGGCTATTCCTACTCCTGCAGAAATCAAAACAATTTTTAATGGATTTTTGTTGTCGTTGCTTTTTTGCTTTTTAACCGGCTTTGCCTTTGAGGCTTTTTGTTGTGTTTGCGGCATGATAAAAACTCCCCGTATAGATGTTATTACATCTTATTCGGGGAGATCTTTTTTAATTCATAACCCGGGAAATAAAATTATTTCAGAAATTATTTAATTTCGGGACCGTTTTCCTTCTTGGCAGGTGTCGCCTTGAAAGTAGCGCGCTGTTCGCCCTTTTCGTCAGACTTCTTCTCAACAGAGCCGATGGCAGACTTGCGGAACTTGATTCTTACTCTGTCGCTGCCTGTTTCGATAACAACATAGTCGTCCTTAACCTTAACTATTTTGCCCATCACGCCGCCGATAGTAACAACCTCGTCGCCGATCATAAGGCTGCTTCTCATCTTGGCAGTTTCTTTTTCCTGCTTCTTCTGAGGTCTTATGATAAGGAAATAGAATATCGGAATAAGAAGTATAAAGGGGAGAAGACTCATAAGTGATTCAGCCATGCCTGCCTGCTGTACTTCGCCCTCGAGTAAGTGGATTGAATTAAAAAACATTGTTTTGTCCTCCTGTGATAATCTAACTTAACTATAATAACATACTTTTGTGAATTTGTTATTAACAAAATTTGGTATTGCTTTCATTTTCAATATATTTTCCAAGTTTATGCAACAAACTCTCGCACGGCTTCTGCTTGAATTGTTTGTTTCGGAGTTTGTGAAACAAACTGCTC
>JAZNMZ010000076.1:0-33712 GCA_045580005.1 Eubacteriales bacterium
CACAATGGTTGAGGCCGACAAGAAGTATGTAGGCGTTGACTACAATGACTGGAAAGACGATGCAGACGCAAGAGCGTGTGCCGAGAAGCTCGGCTTTGAGCTTGACGGCAACGAGTCAAAGGGCGACATTCTTGCTCTTATTTATGACGAAAAGGTAGAAGAATTCCTCATTCAGCCTGTATTCATTTACGACTATCCCGTTGAGGTTTCTCCGCTTGCAAAGCGTAAGCCATCAGACCCTGCCTTTACAGAGAGATTTGAGTTCTTTATCTTTGCGCGCGAGATGGGTAATGCATTCTCCGAGCTCAATGACCCGATTGACCAGAGAGAGCGCTTCGAGAAGCAGGTTGCTGCAAAGAGAGCGCAGGGCGCAAATGCAGAGGTTGACGAGGACTTTATCAATGCTCTCGAGTATGGTATGCCTCCTACAGGCGGTCTGGGTTTCGGTCTTGACAGACTTGTAATGCTCCTTACCGACAGCTATTCGATAAGAGATGTTTTGTTGTTCCCCACAATGAAGCCTATCGACTAAAAGACAAAGAATCCTTGCAGCGGTATGCCGTTGCAAGGATTCTTAAATTATGGTATTGGCGCAGATTATAGATGGTGAAACGATAATGAAAAAACTTATAAAACAGGCATTTATTGCCACAATTCCCGTGCTCACAGGCTATCTTGTGCTCGGCTTTGGATTTGGAATAGTACTGAAATCCGCCGGGTACGGGGTTATGCTTGCGTTTATAATGAGCTTTTTTATATATGCAGGTTCCATGCAGTATGTTGCTGTGGGATTGCTCACAGGCGGAGCGTCTCTTTTGACGGCGGCACTCACGACACTTATGGTGAATGCGCGACACCTGTTTTATGGTATTTCTATGCTCGGAAAATATCAGAATGCGGGAAAGAGAAAGGCGTATCTGATTCTTGCACTTACAGACGAAACCTATTCGTTATTGTGCGGCGATATTCCAAATGTACCGCGCGAGAGCGAGCGTGACTACAGCCTGCTTGTTTCGCTGCTCAATCACACTTATTGGGTGACAGGCTCGGTGCTCGGAGCGTTTGTCGGCTCGATTTTAAAATTCAACACCGAGGGCGTCGATTTTGCGCTGACAGCACTTTTTCTCACAGTTTTTATTGAGCAGTGGATGTTATCAAAAAATCATATTCCTGCCATAGTCGGCGCGGGGGCGTCGGTGCTGTGTCTTGTTTTGTTCGGCGCAGATAAATTCCTTATACCTGCAATGCTCCTGATACTTCTTGCGCTTTGTCTTTACAAGGAGGACGGTAAAAATGACTGATTTGCATACATACCTTATGGTTGCCGTCATAGCTCTGGTAACGGCAGGTCTCAGGTTTGCGCCGTTTCTTATCTTTAGCGGAGAACGCAAAACACCCAGGTTTATCCAAAAATTAGGTGCACTTTTGCCCTATGCAATAATGGGTATGCTTGTTGTATACTGCATTCGGAATGTGAGACTTTCGGATGTTGCGAGTATTGTACCGACACTTGCAGCCTGTGCTGTTACAGCCGCCCTTTATGTGTGGAAAAGAAACACTCTTATAAGCATTGTGTGCGGCACGCTGAGCTATATGTTTCTTGTGCAGGCAGTGTTCTGATAAAATAGTCTGAAGCTATTGACAATCGGTATTTATAGCTATATACTATATTCGTGATTATGTATTTCGGTAAAATTGAATACCAAAAACAACAGGGGAGTATCGCAATGGACGAAAACGAGAGAATAAAAGAAAGTATAAGAGAGCTCAGCTTTACAAAAAGGCTTGAGCATATCTGGTTTTATTACAAATGGTTTATCATGTTCGGACTTTGTGTAGTCGTTTTCTGTGCTGTCAGCCTTACGCAGTGCATTATGAAAAAATCTCCCGACGCCATGGTTATGTATGCAGGCGAGGGAGCTGTCGGAACAGGATATCACAGCTATATAGACAGCGCTTTTTCACAGATTATGAGCGAGGACTACAATGGCGACGGACACAAGAAGACCGATTTTCTGCAGATAACAATCGCGCCCATAACAGGCGACAATCTTGCAATGTCTGTCATCACCGAGCAGGAGAGCGTACATCAGCGCTTCTATACCGAGTGGACAACAGGCGCGTCTGTGATTTATTTGCTTGATGAGAACACTTACAGTATGCTTGACAGAAGCTATCTTCTGCCGCTTGAGGAGGCGCTTGGATATACACCTGAGGAAGCTGTTGATGAGTATGTTATTGACTTTACGGAACTTTCGTGCTACAAGGATACAAATCTTTCCTATCTTCCCAAAAACAGTCTTCTTTGCATAAGACGCCAGAGGGTAGACAATTTCTTCAGAACTGCAAACGATTCTGACGAATACTACGCGGCAAATCTTGCTTACTTTGCAGATCTTGTAAATTATACAGCCGAGTAATAAAACAAATCTCCCTGCGGATGAATTCACAGGGGGATTTTTGTCTTAAAAAACAAGCAAAAAAATGCAAAAAAGGCTTGACAAACAAGCTGTTTTATGGTATCATATCTATTGTCGCAGATGTGCGGCCATATGGAGAGGTATCGAAGTGGTCATAACGAGGCGGTCTTGAAAACCGTTTGTCCGCGAGGGCACAAGGGTTCGAATCCCTTCCTCTCCGCCACAACAACTTAATATTGTTTTATTCGGAGAAGTACTCAAGTTGGCCGAAGAGGCGCCCCTGCTAAGGGTGTAGGTCGGGTTTTTCCGGCGCGGGAGTTCAAATCTCCCCTTCTCCGCCAAGCATTAAAAACCACAAGAAATTGTGGTTTTTGTGTTTATTTAGACACAATTTATTGTATACTTAGGAACAGTTGGCACGGATTAGGCATGCTTCCTGTAGCTAAGCGAAGAATCTAAGAATAATTGAAATTACTAAGGATGTTGACTATTAGCTCCGTATTCTGCGATTTTAGAATTCCATAGGTCTATAAGACTTTGTTCCGTGTTTTCTTTGCGTGTAGAGGCGGTGTTACGGGAGGAGTTTTGAACATAATCGTATTCCTCTGTGTTAACAGAAGTATTCTTTGCAACCTCAACAGGCTCAAACGGGTCAATTTCATAAAGTAGCTTTTTGCCGTCTTTGGTGTTGGCAATGTTGAGAACTGCTTTCCACATGTTTCCGTTTTGTTCCTGTATGTATACAGTCCAGTAGTCCCAGTCGTTCTTGCCGTATCTGTCTATCCAACCATGAGATTTGGTTGACCTAACCGAATCGGAGTATCTTGCAGCAGATATAAGCTCGTCTGTGAGTGCTACAGATTCCTGACGTAACGCCTTTTTGCCTGCTTTCTGATAAAGGGCAGGGAGGACGCTTCTTGATTTGTATCCAACTCTGAAACTGTCATCAGCTTTTGCAATTTCGATTTCAACCTCATTGTTGTCATTATCGTAGGCTACGAAACTTTTTCCTGCAAGATTGTCAACAACAAAGGATTTTGCTTTTCGCTCTTTTTCAATGGGGTTTAGCCCATCAAAAATATTACTGTCAAGATAAACCCCCACACCGTAATTCTTTCCGCTCTGACCGACAATTTCTCTTACTGAATTTTGTACTTTGCCTTGAGAAGTGCTTGCACCAGAATTTTTAACATTTTGTTCATTGATTTTTTTGTCACTGTTGGATATACTGTTAGTAGAGGTTGACGATTTTATGAGAGAAGTGCGATTAGCACGAGGGACTTTGCCGTCAACCTCTAAATTTATATCATAAAATATCGAACCGTTTTTTGCTTTACCAACTCGAACAATGTATCTGAATATTGTTTCATCAATTCCAACACGGCCTTGATAGTTTTTAAAGCCTCGCGGGAACAATTTGTGATTCTTGTGGTCAGGAGAGTCGTAGTCAATAGATGCGTTGTCAATAAGGTCAATGATACTTGTTGACATACGCATTTTTTGTTTATATTCTTGTTCAGATAAAGATTGAGAAGCTTTTCCGTAAACATATTCTTTTGCACTTATACGGATAAACTCAAGTTTCTCGCCGTCTATTAAATCTACAATTTTTTCTCCCTTGTCTCCTCGCAGAATGAAATTGTATGCCGCATTTCGAAGCTCTTTAGTGTTTGTTATTCCTTTAAAGATATCTTTTTCACTTTCAATTTGCCAATATGCATTTCCGTATTGATCATATTGTCTTGCTTGCATTTGCACTACTTCTTTGCTGGAGTTGATTGACTGCTCAGAATTTTGGCTTGTTTTAATAGACTCGTCAAACGCCTTGTCCCAAAGAGATAAAAGCTCGGTGAGATTTTCTTTGTACTTTCTCATTGCGACCGCTTCTACTGAATTTGAGTCGTAAGATGAGAGAAGATTGTCAACCTGTTTTGCAAGCTTGCGGATGAGGTCTTTAACCTTGTTGATAAAGGTTTTTCTTTCTCCTTCAGAGAGATTATTAAAGAGTTGTTTGCCGGTTTCGCTCATAGAGAGCATATCTTCGCACGCTCTTGCGATAATTTCATCTCGTGCGTCTTCAACAGAGAATTCTTCACCGGGAGATCTTTCACGCATTCTTTTCAGTTCTGCATCAATTCTGTCTGCTTCTGATATGCCGTCCTGATCTCTAAGTGTTTTGAAGATGAAAGAGTCCATTTTCCGATAAAGTTCAATGGACTTATTCTTCATCCAGTGAGTTATTTCGTGCGACATTGTAGGTAGAATTGTGTCAATGTCTCCGAGTTGGTTTATACCTGCAAACACATCAAGAGTAATGGTGTCTCTAGTGACGTTAAACGAACCATTTATTCCTCTTTCATATCCATCTTTGATGAGCACGAGATTCATTCCCGTGGCTTTTGCAATACCCTTAACAAAGGTAATAGCAGCCCTCTGTCGCTTTGAGAGGTCTTTCCAGTTGACTTTGCCTTCCGCACTTGTATTGTTATAGTCAATAACAGAATCGTCAATAAAGCTACTACCAGAGCTTTCTAATTGATCAAAACCTTCAGTGCTTTGTGAGAAAGATTCACGGATGGCTTTTAATGCGTAGTCTGCCTGCTCGTTGGAGTATGTTTCACGAACAATCTCGTTACCGTTGTCTATTTCGACAACGGTATTATTTTCGTCACGGCTTATGACTATTATCGTGCTACCTGTTTTCGTATCTGTGAAGGTCTCGCCTGCGGAGACATCCTTTTTTATTTCTCCTTGATTATCGGTTCGAACTCCTTGCACGGAGTTTTCTGTATCAACACCTCGTCCGGTATTTCGTTCGGATACTTCGTGCAAGTTGCCGTGAAGTTCTTTCTCAATTTGCACTTGTTGCAGAATGTTACCGTGTTTTTCGGTGGAAGTTTCCAATTGTCCATTTTTTTGAATCTCCTTTACTCTTCCTTGTTCTCCAAGAACATTTCCAATGTCAGCACTCTTTCCCCGTTGGGATAAAATGCCATATCTTCCATTTCTACTTTGTACTTCTTCTGATACGCCATTGTGATTTGCTCCATCTCTATCAGAGACAACTCTTTGTCTGTCGATATTTTGATGTATGCTTGTCTTGGGTCTGTTATTGACAACGCTTCCTGTTTCTTTTGTTCGAATGTTTTCACTAGATGCTACCTCCTGTGCAAAAATCAAAGGATTGCCGTCATTAGCAATCGTCACCTTTTTAATTTCTATTTTAGTGCTTGGCAAATATACAACTTCTTGCTGGCGAGGCAAACCGAAAGTTTCTGAAATGTCTCTTCCTGAAACGCCGTCAATAACCAAATGTACAACCCCGTTACCTATTAGCGGATATCCGTTTGGTAATTTAGAGGCAGAAGTAAATGCCTTTAGTTCTACGGTGTTTCCTTCGGTGTGTTCAGACAAAAAATTGTTATACTGTTCTTCTGATGTGAATTTTAAGTTTCGGTATGTACGCCCTGAGTATTCAGGCAATTTAAGAAGTGCGTTTCGAATATCGTTAACAACAGTTAAATCACCGTCAACAAGTGTGCCTTTTATCATTCTTTCATTAAGGATATAACACAGTTGACCACCAACATAATTTCCGAGTCTTCTTGCTTCATCCACAGATAGTCCATATTGCTTTGCGGCATCGGATCTTCTTTGTTTGTCTGCCTTAAGATCCGTTGCTACAATAGGCTTGCGTGTTTCAGAAGTTTCATACTCTGGTGAAGTATAATCGACATTTTCAACAACGCTACTGCTTGGATGTCGTTGATTATAAAGGTCGTTATATTGGTGGAATGTTTTCGGATAAGCTTCGTAAACTCCTTTTTCGTTGGCAAGATATCTGACTACTGCACTATAAGCTTCTTCTACAGTTCCTTCTATGTATGTTTCGATTCTCTCCGCTCGTTCTACTGAACTTTCACCAAAGGAATCAATACTTTGATTTTTTTCATTTACAGTATATTCTGTTTCGGGCGAATTGTCAATATTATTTTGGGCCGATGTGTCAGAATCCATATTCCTGATATGTTCAATTCTTCCTCTGTTGTATGCTTCTTCCTGTGCAGGAGATTCAAACTTGCCGTCTTTTATTATATTATTCAATCAAAAACACCTGTTACACTTCCAAAAGGAAAGCAACAGGTGTTATATTTTTTGTTTTTAGCCACCGAGGTAGGCTTTCTGTACCATCTCGCTAGCAGCAAGCTCGGCACCGGTACCTGTGAGAACTATCTTTCCGTTCTCAAGTACATAAGCACGGTCAGAAATTGCAAGAGATTTTCCTGCATTCTGTTCAACGAGCAGAATTGTCGTTCCCTCGCGGTTTATGTCCTTGATGATTTCAAACACCTGGTCAACGAGCAGGGGGGAGAGTCCCATTGACGGCTCGTCAAGCATCAGAAGCTTGGGGTGACTCATGAGAGCTCTGCCCATTGCAAGCATCTGCTGTTCGCCGCCCGAGAGTGTTCCCGCAATCTGGTTGCGTCTTTCCGCAAGTCGCGGAAAACGGGTGTACACCGACTCAAGGTCACTCCTGAACCCAGACGAGTCTTTCATCGAGTATGCGCCCATAAGCAGGTTTTCGTACACTGTGAGCTCCTGAAAAATTCTTCTTCCCTCAGGAACCTGAGTCATTCCACTGTGCACAATCTTGTGACAGGGCATATGAGTAATATCCTTGCCGTCGAACATGACAGTTCCCGAGCGCTTTGGTATAAGTCCGATTGTGCTCTGCATCGTGGTTGTCTTGCCGGCGCCGTTTGCACCGATGAGGGTAACAATTTCACCCTCCTTTACCTCGAAGCTTATTCCCTTGAGCGCACAGATGACGCCGTAGTATACCTCGAGATTATTTACTTCAAGCATTGCCATAATTAACCTCCGATATATGCTCTTATAACTTCGGGGTCGCGCAGGGCAGTCTTTGTGTCGCCCTCTGCGAGCACTGTACCGAAGTTGAGCACCGTAACGCTGTCGCAAAGTCCCGATACGAATTTCATATCGTGCTCAATAAGAAGAATTGTCATATCAAACTCGTCACGGATGAATCTGATTGTCTTTTCGAGGTCCTCTGTTTCGTGAGGATTCATACCTGCGGCAGGCTCGTCAAGCAGCAAAAGCTTCGGGTTTGTCGCAAGAGCTCTTGCTATTTCGAGCTTGCGCTGTTTACCGTACGGCAGATTGCACGCAAGATTATTGCGCTCTTGCTCAAGGTCAAAAATCCTGAGCAGTTCCTTTGCCCTGTTTCTCATAGTCTTTTCTGTTCTGAAGTGACGGGGCAGACGGAAGAACGATTCTGCTACAGTGCATTTGTACTCGGGCTGATTGTGCAGACCTACCATAACATTTCGTACAACAGACATATTGTTGAAAAGACGAATGTTCTGAAATGTACGCGCGATGCCCTTGTGATTTATCTTTTCCTGAGAAAGCCCTTTGAGCTCCTCACCGTCAAGATAAAATGTACCTGTAGTAGGCTTGTAAACGCCTGTGAGAAGATTGAATATAGTTGTTTTACCTGCGCCGTTGGGGCCGATAAGACCGTATATTTCATTCTTTTTGATTTTGATATTTACATCCTGCGCAGCCTTAAGGCCACCGAATGAAATGCCAAGGTTTCGGGTTTCAAGAATATATTCTGCCATTATCTGTCACCTCCGTTGCCTGTATTGCCTTTTTTGTCCTGAGGTGTCATATCAATAGACAAAATTTCATTCATCTCAATTTTTGTGGGAACAACATCCCATTTCGCGTCGTCATCCTTAACATGTCCAGGGTCGTTTCGGCGCTTGAATATCTTGTTGAGAAGTATGCCGAAATTGTATCTGTCGCGGAAGCCCTTGAGCTTGGGTGCGTTGTTATATATAACAATCACGATAAGTATCAGGGCATAAAGCAGGTTCTGAAGAACCGCAAGGTCACCTGTGAGAACTGTCGCGAGCCTTGTATTAAGGAAAGTAATAAGCGTTGCAGCAATAATCGCACCGTTGATACTTCCCATACCGCCGAGCACTACCATAACAAGAATTTCGATAGAATAGTTGTATCCGAATTTTGCACTCTGCACACGGTAGTTGCTGAAGCTGTAAAGAACGCCTGCAATACCCGCAAAGAATGCCGAGATAGTAAAGGCAAGCAGCTTGTACTTTGTTACATTGATGCCTGTTGCCTTTGCCGCGATTTCGTTGTCGCGGATTGCGGTGACTGCTCTGCCGTGCTTGCTTCTGATAAAATTCTGTATAACAGCAAGTGTAATCAGTACGAGCACAAAAGCCCAGATGTAAAGATAGTTCTTGTCGTATCTGGGTGTTTCAAGTCCGAGCGCACCGCCAAACGACCCGTCGGAGGTGTTCTGGAATATTGATTTCACAATTTCACCGAACGCAAGTGTAACGATTGCAAGATAGTCGCCTCTCAGACGAAGCGCAGGAATACCAATGATGACACCGCAGATTGCTGCAACGCAACCGCCTACAACAAGTGCAATAATAAGACTGAGCGGTCCGTCGCCAATTATCGGCTGGAGCACTGCTGCAATCTTACCGCTGAGGTAGGCTCCCACACACATAAATCCTGCGTGTCCGAGTGAGAGCTCGCCAAGGAAACCAACAACAAGGCTCAGCGAGACCGAGAGTATAATGCTTATCGCAATTTTTTCCAAGAGGAACAGCATTGAGCTGTTGAAATGTCCTCCTGCAAGCGAAATAATACCGAAAACAAGGGTAAATATACCTATAACGGTATAATTGATATAATGCTTGAAGTTTGTTTTCTTTAGATTCATTATACCTTTTCCCTCCTTTTCTTGCCGAGAAAACCTGTAGGTCTTACAAGCAGAATTATAATGAGGATTGAAAATTCAATAGCATCTGTATAAGGTGCGATGGCTGTAATTTTGTAGGAGATACACTCTACCATACCGAGAAGAATACCGCCCAGCATAGCGCCCGGGATAGAGCCTATACCTCCGATAACGGCAGCGGTGAACGCCTTGATACCGGGCATGGCGCCGAGGGTGCTCGAAACACTGGGGGCCTTGAGCAGATAGAAAAGACCTGCAAGCGCAGCAAGAGCTGATCCTATTGCAAAGGTGATTGTGATAATTCCGTCTACATTTATGCCCATGAGCTGAGCCGCACCCTTATCCTCGGACACGGCGATCATTGCTCGTCCGATTCTTGTGAACTTGACAAACAAAGTCAGAACAGTCATTACCACGACGGTAACTGCAAGGGTGACGAGTGCAGACACCTGTACTGATACACCAAAGAACTTGACAGCTCCGAAGTCGTATACCATAACCATTCTTGGGGATGAGCCGAATATAATCTGAGCAAGGCTCTGCAGAAGATAGCTTACACCGATGGCAGTAATAAGAACAGCCAGGGGAGACGCTCCTCGCAGGGGCTTGTATGCTATTTTTTCAATCAAGATACCCAGAGCTACACAGAAAACTACCGCCATAGCAATAGCAAGCAGAGGATTGTGGAATGCCATAAAGGAGCAAATCACATATCCACCGACCATGATGATGTCACCGTGGGCAAAATTAAGCATTTTAGCGATGCCGTAAACCATGGTGTATCCGAGAGCTATCATAGCGTAGATACCGCCAAGGCTGAGGCCGTTTATCAATGTTGATAAGATTAATTCCATAATTTTTCCTTAAATAAAATTTTTAGCACACGCAGTAAGGCTACTGCGTGTGCAATTATCGTTATAAAAACCGCAAGCTTACTGCTTATTCAGCTGCAACTGTAGCTTCCTTGATGATGTACTTGATAGCACCCTTGTTTACATAGCCACTTTCTTCCCAGGAGATGTTCTCGCCTGTAACTGCATTCTCGAGAGCAAATCCGCCGTTAAACTGTTCCTTAAGGATTTCGCAGAGCTCGGAAGCGCTGATTGTAACAGAGATTTCCTTGCCTTCTTCGATTGCCTTAGCCATAGCGTTGTAGATTGCATATACGCAGTCGTACGCAGAAGCGCCGAACTGGTTGAGAGTATCGCTGCCGAATCTTTCAACATACTTGTCGATGAATTCCTTAGCAGGGCCCTCAGTAGCCTTTGAGTTGAAGTGTGAAAGCATTGTTACTTCCTGAGGTATTGCTGTGATGTCGAAGCCTTCGATGTTGTCGATACCGTCAAAACCGTCGCAGCCATAGTAAACTGTGTTAGCATACATAATGTCCTTAGCCTGTGTCATGAATAGAGAAGCAGGCGTGTAGTATGTAGGCATGAAGATGAATGTGCATTCCTTGAGAGTGTCAATCTGAGTTGAGAAGTCAGTAGCGTTTGCTTCTGTAAATGTTGTTTCAACTACAGTGATAGACTCGTCAAGGTTAGCCTTGAACTGATCGTAGATACCCTTTGAGTATGCTTCGTCGGACTTGTAGAAGGCGCCGATTGTCTGTCCTGCATAGTTTTCGTTAACGAATTCTGCAGCAACCTTACCCTGGTTACCGTCAGCAAAGCACATCTGATAGCCGTTTGCTTCGCCAGGAATAGCATCGCCTGAAGCTGAGGGTGTGAGGAAGAATACATTATCGTCAGCAGAAAGGTTCTTGTATTCAAGACCGGGCTGAGTTGTTACTGTACCGAGAGAAACCTGCATACCGCCCTCATAGAGCGAGGAGTAGTTTGTAGAAATCTTTGTAGCGTCGTTCATATCGTCAAGAGCGATAAGCTTGAACATAACGCCGTTAAGACCACCGTTTTCGTTGATTTCGTCAACAGCCATCTGGGCAGCATTCGCAACAGCCACACCGTACATAGCAGCGCCGCCTGTCAGAGGACCGGAAACGCCGATAACGAATTCCTGGTTGTTTTCAGCATAGTTAACGCCGCCGCAGCTTGCGAGAAGTCCGAGGCAGAGTACTGCTGAGAGCACTAATGTCAAAAGTTTTGTGAATTTCATAATAATAACCTCCAAGTTATAAACTATAAGTATACAATGAGATGTACACAGTATACAGTATACATCTTAATTCTTTGTATGTCAATATTTACTTGCGAATTTTTGTTAAAAAACTCTCAAAGTTTTTCTTTTTCTACACAAAATATTACAAGAAAAAGAACAAAAAAGGAGAATGTTAATGTGTACGGCTGTAACATATAAAACAAAGGACTTTTATTTCGGAAGAACTCTTGACTACAATTATTCCTACCTTGAGCAGGTTACGGTAACACCGCGAAACTATGAATTTGTTTTCAGGGACGGCAGCACTATGAAAAGCCACTGTGCCATAATCGGTATGGCGTATGTTGTGGGTGAATATCCGCTATATTACGATGCTGTAAATGAATGTGGTCTTTGCATGGCAGGTCTCAACTTTGTAGGCAACGCGTATTACGGCACCGGGAAAGCAGGGAAGAAAAATATCGCGCAGTTTGAATTTATCCCATATATTCTTGGCGGGTGCAGATCGGTAGACGAGGCAAGGGAACGCTTATATGACATAAACCTTACAGACACCCCTTTCAGTCGCGAGCTTCCTGTTTCTGACCTGCACTGGATAATTGCCGATAAGTATGCGGCGATAACGGTCGAAGCGGTATCTGGCGGGATAAAAATATATGAAAACCCGATGGGAGTTCTGACAAACAATCCGCCTTTTCCCGAACAGGTATTTTGCCTTAACAATTTTATGAACATTTCTCCGCGAGAGCCTGAGAATAACTTTTGCAGAAAACTTCCGCTTCACACATACAGCAGGGGAATGGGAGCAATCGGACTCCCGGGCGACCTCTCGTCGCAGTCGCGCTTTGTAAGAGCCTGCTTTACAAAGCTGAATTCAAAAAGCGGCAAGGGAGAATCCGAGAGCGTAGGGCAGTTTTTTCACATTATGGAGTGTGTATCGCAGACAAGGGGCTGCTGCGAGCTTGCCGACCGAGAGTACGAAATTACAATCTACACATCCTGCTGCAACGCCGACAAGGGGATATATTACTACACCACATACGGCAACCGCAGTATCTGCGCTGTCGATATGAAAAAAGAAAATCTTGACGGCAACGCCCTTATTCTTTATCCTTTGATTTCCTCCCAGCGCATAATATACCAGAACTGAAAGAAAAAAATCCTCCCGGAGGAGGATTCTTTCTTATATTAAAAATTTTGCTATGTCGTTTACCGTTTGTGCAATGCAGCAGGCGCCTGCCTCCTCAAGCTCCTCGCGTGTGCCGAAGCCAAAGAGAACTCCCATACAGTCGATACCGTGTGCCTTTGCTCCGTCGACATCGTGGTGTCTGTCACCGATCATAAGAGCCTGAGCTTTGTCAGAAATGCCCATAGTGTCGAGCGCGTATTTTATGACATCCTCTTTTTTTACACGCGAGCTGTCCATTGTTGCGCCTGCAATCATGTCAAAATACTTTGCAAGTCCTGCGCGCTCAAGAAGCTTACCGGAATAATACTCAGGCTTCGAGGTTGCGACAATGAGCGTCTTTCCTGAAGCTTTGAGCTCACAGAGGAGCTCTTCCATTCGGTCATAAACCGTGTTTTCGTACACTCCCTTTACAGAATAGTACTCTCTGTAAACCTCAATAAGACTGAGAGCCTCGCTTTCGCTGACGCCATAGTAGCGCATAAATCCGTCTTTTAGCGGAGGACCTATAAACTTTTTGAGCTCGTCCTTGCTGTTGTACGGAAGTCCTGCTCTGTCGAGCGCATATGCAACGGCGTTTGTAACTCCCTCGGATGAATCTGTGATTGTTCCGTCAAGGTCAAATAAAATATACTTGTAGTTTTTCATTTTTGCTTTTCCTTTTAAGTTTATGCTATATTTTAACATATTCGGCAGTAGCACTTGGTGAAATAAATGTGAATTTTTAATATCTTATACTGTTTGAAACCCGAGCGATTTGAGATATTCGCTGCTAAGCCTTGCCCTTAACAAGGTCAGCACCTGCAACGATTTCAACATCCGGCATCTTAAGGTACTTTGAAACATGAGCGTCTGAAATCCAGCCTGTGCCGATGATACCAACCTTGAGTTTTTGAAGCGCCGAAGATTTCTTTTTGCTGATTTGTTTTAAAAAGGTCCAGAATGTTATCAGCTTTTGATATTTTCATATTTCCATTTCGTCAATAGACTTGATTTTTGTCGGGATTTATATTATACTACGACTATACAGGTGACACATATTTCCTTCAATTGACATTTTGACTTATAATAACAGGATTTTGACTTTCCAGAAGGTGAGGATATGTACAATGAAATTGTTAAATCCAGCCTTATAAATCTTCCGCTCAAGGTTGCGTTCGGAGCTCAGAGCGTAACCGGAAAACAGGTGGTAAGCGAGCTGCACACCGACAGAGTACCGCAAGAGTAAGTACGCACTGCAGTGAATAAGCTTTAATTGCAAGATAATCCCCCGGTCGGCTATACTGACACAATTTACATATATCTAAATTATATCGCCTTAGGCAAGTAAATAAAAGGAGGCACAGGCAAATGAGCGACAAACAGAACGAAAAGGATATTATTGCAAATGTAAGTCATGACCTGAAAGGTCCGATTGCCGCAATACTCGGCTACGCCGAGCTTATAATATCATCTCCCGACACACCTGTAAGCGCCAGAGAAAATGCGCAAAAAATCGCAGCCTCGGGCAGAAGTATGCTTGAGCTTGTGACAAGACTTCTTGATAATGACAATAAAGGGGAGAATGCATACAGCATCTACGATATGCTCTTTGAGCTTCGCGGCAGCACTATCGGTGTGATTTCGTCAAAGCCGGTTGAGCTTTTCATCAAGTGCGAAAGCAGCGTGCCCGAGCATTTGTACGGCGACAGTGTCAGTGTGAAGCGAATTCTCGCAAATCTTTTGTCAAACGCCGCAAAGTATACCCACAAGGGAAGCATTACCCTTTGCGTTTCGTATTCTGACGGCATTCTGACCGCAAAGGTTTCCGACACGGGAATTGGAATAAAAAGCGATGATATAAAAAATCTTTTTAAAAAGCACAAAAGATTTGATCAAGAAAAAAACAAAGATATAGAGGGAACGGGCCTGGGTCTTGCCATTGCCAAGGAGCTTGCCGAAAGTCTTGGCGGAGAGCTTTCTGCCGAGAGCGAGTATGGCAAGGGAAGCACATTCACCGTAAAAATTCCGCAAAAAAAAGTATAAAAAATTAAAAAGTGCTGCCGGTGAGCAGCACTTTTTGCATTATTTCAGCCTTTTGTTTTTGCCGGTTGCAGGCACATCTCTGAAAAGCTCAGAAAGATTATCCGATTCCTCATCGGTTTCGGGCACTCTTACGGCATAGCCTGTAAAATCAGTTGCCGAAGCCACAGAGTTTATAAGATAGGCACTGCTCCGGTGGTCTTCGTCGCTGTTTTCGCTATCCTTCTTATTCTGATAGCTGTTGCTGTTCTTGTTCTGAGAGTTATTCTGAGAATTATTCTGAGAATTATTCTGAGAGTTGTTCTGAGACTTGCTCTGAGAGCTGTTCTGGTTGTTATACTGGCTGTTGTTCTTGTTCTGGTAATTGTTCTGATAATTGTTCTGGCTATTGTTTTTGTTTGACATAATCATTTTCCTTTCTTCATAGCTCGGTTTTCCCGAACCTGTGTATTTATTATTTCAAATAAAAAGCATATTATACAGCAAATCCGCCGTAAAAATAACTTGAATTTATTGAAGCTTTTCGCTATAATATTATATATACAGTTTTTTATTCTGAAAGGGAAATTATGTTAAAAAGGATTTTTTGTGTCATATTTTTTGCAGTATTGCTGTGTTCCTTTGCGAGCACTTACGCAAATGCCGAGCATTACAGTATTGACGGTTATACGATACCGATTGATATTTCTGTTAACGGAAGCAAGATAAAAACATCCGAGGGTGCCTATCTTGAGGGCGGAGTGACTTATGTCCCTGTGCGCGCAATATGCAACGCACTCGGCCTTGCTGTACAATGGGACGATGCGACGCGCTGTGCCGCTGTTACTTCCGCAGATGGCGAAAGCGCAGTTTTTGATGTGGACGCAGGCACATTGCAAAAAGGCGATAGTGTTATTCCCGGGCAGGCGTACTTATATAACAGCACGCTTTTTACACCCGTGAGAGTGCTGTCCGAGTCATTTGGCTACACTGTCGGCTGGGATGACTATTATTATGAAGTGACGGTTATTGCAGACGGCGTTACCGTTCCCGAGCAGTATAAGGACACAAGATACACAAATGCCGACATACTTCTCATTTCTCAGGTGCTCACAAACGAGATTGGCTCAGGCTCGCTTGAGGCAAAAATTGCTGTTGCAAATGTAATCTGCAATCGTGCCGAAAGCAATCTTTTTCCTGATACATACTATGATGTTATATACGATGCACGCTACGGAAGCATACAGTTCTCGTGTGCATACAACGGCAAGATAAATAACACACCCACATTGCACACGGTGCTCGCAACAAAGTGCGCGCTCAACGGTGCTGTGGTTGCCGAGGGCTGCCTTTTCTTCCAGGCTGAGTATGTCAAAAATTCCTGGATGGATAAGAACAGGAGCTATGCCATGGCTGTAGGTGGAAACGCGTTTTTCTATTGATTCAATGCAAACAAAAACAGATGCCCGAGGGCATCTGTTTTTTGTTTTGTCAGTCTATTTCTATAGCACGAAGTATTGCGGAAAGCTTTCCTTTTGATACTATGCGGATTTTTATAAATCCGTCGACAGAGCTTATGTCGTCAAATCTTATATCAGCGCTCATCTGATACTCGCCTGAATAAGAAAGAGGATCAAAGGAATCTTTGAGATTTTTGCCGTTGATAAAAATATCAGCCGATCTTTGTCCGGGCTCCTTGCACGAAAGCTCTGCAAACTTGAGCTGAACAGAGTATATACCGTCTTTTACAGGTATTTCGTATGAGAAATCTTCTCCGCTTCTTCCTGCAAAATAGAGCGCTCTGTCATAAAGCGTGGGGCTCGCCTGGGCAAGTTCCGGGCAGCTCTCACATACAGGCTGGCCTGCGGTATAATGACGGTCTTTCTGCCACACATAGCCTGCCCAGTCAACAAAGTCCTCTCCGCCGCAGTTTATGTGTATAATATCGTCGTTTTCTGGGACAATTTCAATTCCCGAGAGGGTGGCTTCGCCCTTTTGTGCCAAAAGCTCTATGCTGATACATCCGTCTGCGTCGGGCACGATGTAGTGATATACCTTTGAATATGGAATGTTGATTCCTCTTGCGTCGTGTGCGATGTCAAACTCACGCTCGAGTACCGAACCGTTTATGACAACTCTCATAAAGCGTTCGTTGCTGCAGGAATAGTCTGTTTCGGCAAAGCACAGGCGCACCGCATATATACCGTCTTGTACGGGAATACGATAGGACACGCAGCTTCCGACTCTTGATGAGCTGTATATATTTTCACTCAGGCTGTTTGTCTTTTCTGCTCCGCCTACAAAGTACTCATCGGATGACCATACGGCACCTGAAATGTCTACAGTCTTTTTGCCGCCACAGTTCAGTCTGAATGTGGAGCCGGGCTGTGCATGAGCATCCTTGTGGTATGTGATAATCGTATTCCAGCCGATAATGTTGGCGTTCTTTTCGTAGTGCGTATTGTCGCTTTTCTCAGCGTCGCACTTACCTGTAACAAAGCGGAGTATGTCACCCTTTTCGACGGTAAGCTCCATACAGTACGAAAGTCCGTCAAGGTCGTTTCTCTTCAGAGTGTAAAACGGAACGAGCATTTCGCCGTTTTTCATAACTCCCACATCAATATCACAGCCGTATTCCGAGTGATACCATTCCTTTACGGCTCTGCCTGTGAGGGTGATTTTCCCTGAGAAGGGAAGCGTAAACGAGCGCACGCAGTATGCATCGGGAGTTGCCTGCTGCCATCCTCGGCCTACCTTGGCGCATTGCGCGCCCTCCCAGTAGCCCTCAATGCCGCCTGCCTGATTAGGTGTGCCGCCGAAATCGGCGCCAGGATATGCCGCAGGAGCGGTCCAGCACATTTTTTCAAAGCTTATAAGGTCATGGGATGTTTCGGCAGACCACCCTTTGTTGCCCATATCCTCTCCGTGAGAGCCGAGTGTCGAGTAGATAAGAGTGTCGCCTGCGAGGGGAGTGGCGTTACACCATTTGCTCATTTTTCCGCCAAGGCCTACAGCTCTCACAGAGTAAGATTCTGTTTTTTCAAAATCTGCACTGTCATCAAAGAAATATTTTGCTTTAGCGCTTGAACCGATAACTCTGCCGTCCTTTGCAATTTCAAAGTATCTGACAGAATCTTCGGAGCAAGACCAGTAAATACCCACACCCGACACGCCGACATTGTTTTCTTCGCGGCATACAGCATGCATAATTTCGGGCACAGTGCCATTTTTTACTCTTGTGGGAGAGTCGGTAAGATTAAGATACACAAGCTCACGGGGGGTAACATCCTTAAGAACAATTCCGTTTTCCATAAGCTCGCATCCGCTTGAAGTAAAGGTTTTGTCGCTTATCTCAAAGCTCACAGTATATATTTCGTCCTTGTTGAGTCCCTTAGGGTACACAACAACACGCCCTGCAGGCGTTTTGCGGATAATAATGCAGGCGCGCTTTCTGTCGCGGCTTGTACGCTGCATATAGTAAATTTCGTTGTCGCCGTACACGCCGGGGTGGAACATATAGCTCCATCTTCCTGCAAGACCGTTCTTTATAAAGTAGCCGTAAAGCTCGGTGTCCTCGCGCACAAGGTCACTGTTTTTCTCAGTGTTTGGTCCTGTCAGACCGCACATGCTGAGGTTCGACCTTGCGTGGACGGGATTGTAGTACATAGGCTCGGGAGAATTTACCGAAAAATCCTGAGAGCCGTCGCTTGCATAGTGCTCGCCGCCCATAGACGGAAGGAGATCTCCCCAACGGTCGGGAAGTGCAAAATACGAATAGTAGTAGTTTTTGCACGGACCTGCGCCGTTGTCTGCCATATAATGGTAGTTTCCGTAGCGTTGCATATCAAAGGTGTTTGCAAATCTCGCTCCGCCCGAGCAGGTGTGGAATGAGCGACGAAGACCGCCGTCAAGGTAGTCCTTTATTGTTTTCTTAAAATTCGTTTCTTCATAAAAGCTGTCGTTTTCAAGACCGTCGGTACGCCACTCGTGTTCGCCCCAGGCGCCCTCTTTGGTGGAGAGCAGACCTGCAGACGGCTTGAGTGCATACCATATAAGGCGCTTCATTCCGAGCTTGTCAAGATATCTTGTGGAAAGCCTGTGGTCAGGACCCTCGTATGTGTTTTCGAAAACCGTAACATAGCTGTCGTCCGGCCATCCCGGGAAGGACGACCAGCCAGCATCGTCCCACAGAATATCAATACCTGATTTTGCAAGGAGCCTTGAGCCGAGCATATCCATACATACAAGTCGGTAAGAGAACTGCTCGTGCAGTATTCTGCTACAGTATGCCCATGGGTATGAGGTTGACTGGTCACGCAGCTTGGCATAGTAGTCGCTCAGAGTATAGTCCCACATATATGTGTACTGCCAGTCGTAAAGCTCTACCATGAGGTTGTCCATGTCGTCTGCAAAAGCAGCAAGCGTCACGACAGGTGTTGTTATATGCTGACCTGCTGCAGTTGTGATTTCTTTTCCGCCGTCGATAGAGAATCTGCAGCAAAGTCTGTTTCGTTCCTTGCCGACGCTCATCTGCCAGTTTGCACAGTAGTCTGTTTCTATCATGATACCGTCGCGCGGGCCGTCCTCACGCATCAGAATAAGCAAGGGTACATACTCGGAGGTCATGTGCGACTCTATATTTATTTTGTCACTTCTTGCGCCAAAGGCTCTGTCGCAGCGCATACCGTAATCGTGGCTTTTTACACCACCCTTGAACCAGTAAGCGCGATAGATAGAATCAGCTCTGTCGATACCTACTGCCATATCAAAGGGGGCCAAGGCAAACGACTTTTCTTTGCCGGAAATATTTTCTATATCAAAGTGGTATCTTATTACACTGCATCCGGGGAAGACTGTGGCGTTAAGAGTTATATTCACTGTGCCGTTTGTCACTGTCACACGCAGGCAGGCAGTGTTGACGCCGCCATATACGCTCTCGGAAGCCTCAGCACGCACAAGCTCCCAGCTGTCTTCTGATTTTTGTTCGATTGTGGCAGATTCCTCTGTCGCTCCTGTATTTATAAAATCGTCAAACGCACCCTTTGCTGCGGCAGGCTCTGCGGGTGCGAGCGTTGTGTCAAACGGCAAAAACGGCTGGCCGCAGGCATATTCGACACTGCGGCAGGCAGCAGAGTTTACAAACGAGTTTATGACAATGCCGTGCTCGCTGCTGAATGAAAGACCAAGATGAATTTTACCCGACGCTACTTCAAAAGTATCTCCCGATACCGATACAAAGCTGTCATTTAAAATGATTTTGTTATCCATAATTTTCCTCCCGTGAAATGCAGATTATATAAATAAAACTGTGCCTGCAAAGCAGAGTGCAACAGAAAGTACCAGCCTTTTTGAAAGCTTTTCTTTAAAGGCGAGAGCCGAAATCAGCGAAGAAAAAACAATGCTTCCTCCTGTGATAAACGGATAAAGCACCGAGGCAGGCAGACTTGATGCGCCTATCAGCTGTAACAGGAAGGCAAGTCCGCTTGCAACCGCTGAAGCGAGAGCCGTGGGTAAAAGAATTCCGCCATTACGCTTGGTATCGTCTGATGTGGATTTTTTCTTTACAAAAAGGTATATTGTTCCCGCAAGGATAAATTTCCATATTCCGCAGAGAATTACAAATTCTGTAGCGCTCACAGCACTGAACATACTTTGTGTCTGATGAGTTTTTGAAATGATGCTTGTAAGACCGTTGATTATAAAAACAGCCGCACACATAATGATAAGGGCTGAGTTTTTCTTTTGGTTGCTGTAATTTGAAATTACGACACCTGCAAGTATCATCACAAGTCCTGCCGTACGAAAGACCGAAAATTGCTCGCCGAGGAATAAAAGTCCCACTATGTACGGTACTGTCATACCGCCCGACATAAGAGAAAGAGTATACACTGCAACAGAGCTGCGGCTCATTATCTTAAATCCCATTATATTATAGCACATAACACATAGACTCATCAAGGCCGACATTATAGCAGAGTAAAAAGAAAAGTCAAAACCGATCTTTTTTGTTATGAAAATGTTGCACAAAAAGAATACTGCTGCAGTAAAAAGTCCCAGAATAGCGTTGAAGCCGAATATCGCTTTTTGCCCGGTTCCTGCTTTTTTCTGATATATTTTGTTTACGGCAAAATCCGCAGCAAGAAAAGCGGCAGAAAAAATCAAAAGTGCGTAATTCATTATTTCACCTCTATGATGCATTTTATCACAAATAATTTCATATTTATATTGACAATTCACCAAAAAACATTGTATAATCACCAATAAGAGGTGAGATTATGAAAAATCGTACGCATAGTATAGTTATGGAAAAAATAGAGCCTTTTGATATCATGGTAAGGTATCTTGAGGTGGATTTGCTTTCGCCTGAGAATACGCACGATTTGCATATGCACGACGAGTGTGAAATATACATAAATCTCAGCGGAGATGTGTCGTTTGCCGTGGAAAACAGTATTTATCCTGTGATGCCGGGCAATATAGTAATTACCCGCCCATATGAATACCACCATTGCATATACCACAGCAATAAGCTGCATAAGCATTTCTGGATTTTGTTTTCGCCGTCGGGAAACGAGGGGCTTCTCGAAGTTTTCTTTAAAAGAGACGCGGGCAAGGGAAATCTTCTCTCTCTTACTCCAGAGAAAACCGAGGAGCTTGTGACCTTGTGTCACAGAATGAGCGAGCACAACGACGACGCTGTCGCAAACTATTATAACTTTTTCAGGCTGATAAGTCTTTTGCAGAGTGCAGATGTTGCAGATTCGGACGGCAAGAGGTATCCTCACGATGTCGTTTTTGCAATAGATTATATAGATAAGCATTTTGCCTCGGATATCACGGTTAAGGATATAGCCCGCGGCGCACATGTGAGTCTAAATACTCTCGAACGCCATTTTCTGAAGTTTTTCGGTGTTTCGCCGACAAATTACATACGAAAAAAGCGACTTGCAAACAGCGCGCGCCTGCTTGCCGAGGGGTGTTCTGTTACCGAGGCTTCCGAAAGGAGCGGATTCTCGGATTATTCTAATTTCATTGCACTTTTCAGAAAGACCTATGGCATTACTCCGCTGAAATACAAGAAGAATATAAAATAAAAAAGCTGACAAAGTCTGCAAAGACTTTGTCAGCTTTTTTATCACTCGGGCTTGAATTTTCCGATTTTTGCAGTGACGGCAGCTTCTCCGTTGCTTGCCGTGATTTCATACGGCGTGCCGCTTTGCGGGTCGTAGATTATACTGTAGTTTATTCGGTCAAAATCAAAGGCACAGCTGTAAGCCGGGCAGACTGTTCCATCTGGTAGAGTATACTCGGGAACCGGGGTAATCTCGCAGCCGCCGGGCGATGCAAGGACCGATGGAATAGTGCTAGAAAAAAATGACAGCAACATATTTATTTTTTTAAGTGCGCCGTCGGGCAGCTTTGTATCAATTCCATAGTAGGAAAAGGATATTGTCTGCGGCTCCTCTTTTGAGCTTTTTATAGTGATTCCTGACAGTATGTCGGGAGACAGAATTTCGAGAGTCACTCCGTCACCTTTGGTGACTCTCGCTTCTCCCGACAACAGGTCGTTTCCCTGCGATATGCTGTAGCTGAACTCAGCACCATACTTGCCGAAAAGCTTTTCGGAAAGAGTGGTAGTGCTGCCCGGGAACGAGCAGGATGTGACAAGAAGCAGAGGGATGAGGAATAGTAGTATCTTTTTTATGGCAGTTCCTCCTCTTAATGGTTTTTTATATATTTATTTCGAACGCGGGGAAAATATGCGGATAAAAGATATTAATTTACACGAAAAATATTGACTTTGCAGTGATTGTAGTATATTATATAGTAGAAGTATGCAGGCGCAGAAAAGACAAAAGAGGATAGAATGAAAGACAATAACACGCTCGGACAAAATATAATAGCAATACTTGAACAAAAGGGAATATCCGAAAAGGATATTATCACTCATTTCAAGTCTGATATAAATAAGGATTTTATTTATACAGATGTGTATGCTGTTCTTACAGCCGACACTCTTGCGGTGCTGTCGGGCAATGTCAGCGTCACTCATAACAAAAAGTCTGTCGGCAGAGCAAAGCCGTCGTATGATTTTTTGCAGTATTCATACGATGAGTATGAGCTCACAGGGATCTCGAGCGTTTTCTGCGACAAGAACATCTCATCAGGCTCGCTGTGCTGCGAGTATGAGGGTGCTCACGAGTGTATTCTGCGCTTTTCAAACACTCTTGCAAATAAGGCGTTTGCTTTCAGCGGAAATATAGAAAAGCTAAAAGAAAAAGGCGAGCTTACACAGGAGGACCTTGAGCGCGAGAACGATGAGCTGTGCTGTCCCAGGTGTGGAAACAGATACACCGACCCGCATCGCAAGGTCTGCCCCAAGTGTATGGATAAGGCAAAGCTTATGGCACGCCTTGGCGTTTTCTTCGGTAAATATAAATTATATATTCTCGTGTCTGTGCTCAGCCTTATACTGCTCACCGCGTTTTCGTCAATGCTTCCATATATCAAGGGCAGTGTTATGTACGACGATGTGCTTGAGGAGGGGGGATCGCTTTACGGGCAGATCGGTTTTGTTGTAATGCTTGTCATTGCGACAAAATTCCTTGGCGTAATATCCTCGACAATCAACGGTATTGTTACCGCAAAGATTGCGGCAAAGGTTGTTTATGATATAAAAAAGACTGTTTTCGGAGCAATATCAAAGCTTTCTTACGGCTATTTTACAAGCCGTCAGACAGGTGGACTTATGACCTCTGTCAACAACGACGCAAACTCGATTTACTTTTTCTTTTGCGACGGTCTGCCGTATCTGCTTATCAATGTTGTGCAGTTTGTGGCGATAACGGTGATTATGCTGAGGATAAACTATCTTCTCACCCTGATTACATTTGTGACGGTGCCGGTATTTCTGTTTCTTTACCGCAGTGTCTTCCGTATGTTTCAGAAGCTTTATGCACAGAACTACTCAAAGACGCGCTCGTTTAATTCGCTTATTACCGATATTCTCTCGGGTATCCGCGTTGTAAAGGCTTTTGCAAAGGAACACAGAGAAGCTGCGCGCTTTGAAAAAAGAAGCACGCTGCTCGCACAGTCGAGCAAAAAAATAAGTCAAAAGAATTCCACAATATATCCTCTTGTCAGCTTTGTGCTTTATATCGGCAACTTTATAGTGCTCATGTACGGCGGCTGGCAGGTGATAAGAGGCAATATGACGCTTGGAATTCTCATGACATTTTTAAGCTATATGGGACTTATATATGAGCCGCTCAGTTTCTTTTCGGAGGTGTCGCGCTGGTGGGCTGAGTGTATGAACTCGGTGCACCGCGTGTTTGAAATACTCGATTCCGTCCCCGAGGTTGCCGAGAGTGAAAATCCCACCGAACTCGAAAATCCGCAGGGCGCGGTAGAGTTCTGCAATGTCAGCTTCGGCTATGAAAAAACAAGAAAAATCTTGGATGATATCAGCTTTAAGGTTGAGCCCGGCGAGACGATAGGCGTAGTGGGCGAGACGGGAGCGGGCAAGAGCACGCTTGTAAATCTTCTTATCAGGCTTTATGATGTAAATGAGGGAAGAATATTAATCGACGGCTGCGATGTGCGCGACCTGTCGTTTGAGAGGCTGCACAGCCTTGTTGCTATCGTGTCGCAGGAAACATATCTTTTCAGAGGCACGATTAAGGAAAATATCAGATACGCAAGACCCGACGCCACCGACGAGGAGGTATATCTTGCGGCAAAGCTTGCCGACGCGCACAGCTTTATTATCAAGTACCCCGACGGCTATGACACAATGGTGGGCTGGGGCAACAAGTCGCTCTCAGGCGGCGAGTGTCAGCGTGTGTCAATTGCAAGGGCGATACTCAAAAATCCCAAAATACTTATTCTCGACGAGGCGACAAGCGCTATGGACACCGCCACAGAACGCAATATTCAGGCGGCTCTTACAAAGCTTGCAAAGGACAGAACAACAATTATGATTGCCCACAGACTGTCGACCCTCAGGGATGCCGACAAGATAGTGGTAATCGAGAACGGAAAAATGCCTGAGTATGGCACAGGCGATGAGTTACTTAAGAGCAAGGGAATATACTACAATCTCTATAAGCTCCAGGCGCAGGCGCTCAAAACTATTGGAATAGAATAAAGGAGAAGAAATGGAAGAAAAGCTTGTTGATATAAATACGCAAAAAGAAACCTCCTTTACAGATATAGTGGATGTTGTATACATTACTCCCGAAAACTCGCAGTTTTCGGTGAAGAACGAAAGGTTTTTGTATCTTGTTTCCGAGATTGATATAAAGCCCGATTTTGTCCCCGAAGCCGAAGAGCAAAGCTCTCCCGAAAGGGCGCATATCGGCGGCCCGGGACGGCGCGGTCCTCACAGAGAACGCAAGCCTGCGAGAAAAAAGGAGATAGCATACACAGAGGACGGCAGACGCGACTACGGCAGAGTGTTGCTCCACAGGTCTTTTCCCTTTGATAATCCGTCAAAGATTATCTCGGTACAGGACGAAGAGGGCAACGAGATAGGTGTAATACGCGACCTTGCCGATTTTGACGAGAAAACAAGAGAAAAGCTCGAAAAGGTTCTTGACGAAAAGTATTTTATCCCCGAGATTACAAGAATTGTTTCGTCAAAGGACAGATTCGGTTTTCTTTATTGTACCTGCCAGACAAATTGCGGAAGGTGCGAGTTTGTAATAAGAAATCCTTATGCAAGCATCCTCAGAGCGGGCGAAAACAGGATATTTATTCTTGATATTGACGGAAACAGATATTGTATTCCAGATGTAACAAAGCTTGATAAAAAGAGCTACCGTAAAATCGAACTTTATTTGTGAGAAGCAAAATGAGATTATTCAGACGAAAAAACAACGACGCTGAAAAAGGTATATATCTGCGGCTACGCGACAGGATAAAGGAAATAATAGGGGAAGAAGCTCCCATATATAATTTCAAGTTTGACCTGTCGTGTGACAACAAACGAATTTACGGACTTGTTGCTATAACGCAGGACCTTGTCGTAAAGGCGCAGAGTCGCGACGGCGTGAGCATAGAGCTGCAGGAGTATCCCATGGATATTCTTTGCGGAATACGGTATACAAAGAACTACTGCTGTACCGCACTCGAGTTTGAAACAGATGACAGCTATGAGGAGCTCTGCCGTACGAGCGGAAGATACACCGAATATCTTCTTGACGGCAGTGAGTATATCAAAAAGCTGTATGAGTGTAAGGAACTTCCAAAAAAACAGGAGAAAAAGGGCAGAGTCTGTCCTAAGTGCGGTAAGGCCTACCGCAGAAAGTCGACCACCTGCTTAAAATGCGGCGGTGCAAAGCAGATATTTTTTAAAATTGCCACCATTGCAAGACCGTATGCACTAAGCCTTATATGTGCGGTGACTCTCTTTTTTGCAACAAGCGGGCTTCAGCTGCTCGCACCCTACATAAACAAGATTCTGATCGACGACTATATCAAGGCACCCGACGCCGCACAGAGGATAACCTTCACAATGATTGCGGTTGTGGTTTTGGCTCTTGCCGTCACTCAGCTTGCATCAAGGCTTCTTGGCATCCTTCGCGACCTTTTGCTTGTGAATGTCAGCAGCAGTATGCTTGTCAAAATCCGTGCAATGCTTTTTGATAAGGTGCAGAAGATGTCGGTGGGCAGAGTGTCCGAGCATACCGCAGGCGATCTTATCACACGAATCACCTCTGACACGAGAGTTTTGAACGAATTCCTCACCTATGAGCTGCCGCAGATACTGCAGATGTCTTTGCTTTTTGCAGTGGCGATAGGTGTCATGCTGAGTTACGATTTTGTATTGACACTTCTTGTTCTTATCCCATGTCCGATAGTATTTGCGATGTACTATTCGATAAACCGCTATATGCGCCGCATATACCGCAAGCAGTGGTTTGCGGGGCAGGAGGCAAATACCGTTATGCACGATATCTTTCAGGGTATCCGTGTTGTAAAGGTCTTTGGTATGGAAAATACCGAGGAAGAAAAATATGACGGAATTGTTCGCAAGGAGAGCGAAATAAGGCAGAAGAACGAAACAATCTGGAGCGCAATTATGCCGAGCGCAAACTTCCTTATGGGAATAGGCGAGTTTATAGTTCTTTATTATGTTGGAACAAAGATACTCGGCAAGAGTATGACGCTCGGTGAGCTTTCGCAGATGACATCGTATATCACGATTATTTATCAGCCGATACAGTTCTTCTCAAGATTGCCGAGAATGCTCATCCGCGCAGGTACATCTGCGGCAAAGGTTTTTGAAATTATCGATGAGCAGACAGATGTCATAGACGCAGTTGACGCCAAGGATATAGAGCTTTCGGGCAATGTGGAATTTTGCAAAGTTTCGTTTGGCTACAACGAGCACGAGAATGTGCTTAAGGATATCTCGTTTTCCGCAGGAGTGGGCGATATGATAGGTATTGTCGGACATTCAGGCGCCGGCAAGAGCACGCTTATCAATCTTCTGATGAGGCTATATGACCCCGAGTCGGGCGAGATACTTATTGACGGCGAGAATATTAAGAATATTTCGCAGGAATCACTCAGGCGGCAGATGGGTGTTGTGCTGCAGGAAACATATCTTTTTGCAGGCTCGATATATGATAATATTGCCTATGCAAAGCCCGAGGCGGGCAGGGATGAGGTAATAAGGGCTGCAAAGCTGTCGGGTGCGCATAAGTTTATTATCAAGCTCCCCGACGCCTACAATACCTATGTCGGGGAGAGAGGATACACACTATCGGGCGGTGAGCGTCAGCGTATAGCTATTGCCAGAGCGATACTTAACAATCCCAAAATCTTAATACTCGACGAGGCGACAAGTGCGCTTGACACCAAGACCGAAAAGCTCATACAGGACGCGCTCGCACGGCTTATTGTCAACAGAACGACCTTTGCAATAGCTCACAGACTTTCAACACTCCGCAATGCGACAAAGCTCATTGTTCTTCATAAGGGCAGTATCGCTGAGGTGGGTACTCACGAGGAGCTTATACGCAAAAAGGGTATTTACTACAACCTTGTTATGGCACAGAGGCAGATGTCAAAAATGAGCTCTGCCGACGGAAAATAACAGAGGGATTAAAAATTATCGTATTTTTTTGGAACTTTTGCTTTCTTTCTTCGTCAAAGAAAGCGAAACCCAATAAAATAAACAAAAAACAAATTTTTGGAGGAAAAGAAAATGAAAAAACTTTTAATCACACTTTTGGCTGCAGGACTCATTCTTGCTTCCTGCGGAGCAAATGGCACAACCGTTGACGAAACACCCGATGACGATACTGTTATCGAAGATGTAAACGGTGAAGTTGAAGGCGAAGTAGACGCAGAGCTTCCCGAAGAAGATGCAGAGCTTCCCGAAGATGTAGAGCTTCCCCCTCATCCTGTTTACGAGGGTGAAACAAGCCTTGACATGGCACTTGAAGAAATGATGCTTGCTGTTCTCAGCGGCGTTCAGGTTCCCGGTGCAAATATGACAACACCCCTTGAGCCCGACAACGAAATGTGGCAGTGGCTTCTCTTCTCTGACTATATTGAGGGCGCAGAGGCTGTTGTGAACGAATCTATGATCGGTTCATTTGCATATTCTGTTGCACTTGTAAGACTTCCTGAGGGCACAGACGCTGACGCTTTTGCGCAGGCTATGGAAGAAAACGCTGACCCTGCAAAGTGGATCTGCGTATGCGCAGACAATGTTGACACAGTTGTTCGCGACAATGTTGTTCTCTTCTACATGGTTGACACAGCTGCATGGCCGACAACAGTAGACGGCATTGTTGAAAACTTCAACAACATCTGAGCAAAATAAAAAAAGGAATGTAGAAATTTATGGTATTTTCCGGTATAACTTTTTTGTACCTGTTTTTACCCTGCGTTCTTGCAATATACTTTATAGTTCCAAAAAGCTGGCGTAACTTTGTACTGCTGGCGGCAAGCGTACTCTTTTACTTCTACGGGGAAAGGGCATATACATGGCTTCTTCTTTTCTCTTCTGTGTCCGACTGGCTTCACAGTCTTTATATCGAATCGCACAGAGGAAAGAAAAGCGCAAAGGCTGCTCTTATAAGCTCGATTGTAGTAAATGTAGGACTGCTTGGTATATTCAAGTACTTAGACTTTTTTATAGGAATTATAAACTCTGTTTTTGGAAGCTCGATCCCCCTTGCGGGAATCGAGCTTCCGATTGGAATAAGCTTTTTCACTTTCCAGACAATGAGCTATACGGTGGATGTCTACAGAGGGGATGTAAGGGCGGAAAAGAACTTTTTCACCTTTATGACTTTTGTAAGTCTTTTCCCACAGCTTATTGCAGGCCCGATTGTAAGATACTCGGATATTGATGCCGAGCTTCGGGAAAGAAAGATCGACATATCCCGCTTTTCTGACGCTGCGGTTAAGTTTACTGTTGGTCTTTCCAAAAAAGTGCTTATTGCTGACCAGCTTGCCGAGGTGTGCAAGCTCTATTCCGAATCGGCAGAAAAAACAGTGCTTTTCGCGTGGGTAAGCGCAGTATGCTATGCACTCCAGATATACTTTGATTTTTCGGGCTACAGTGACATGGCGGTTGGTATTGGCAAGATGCTGGGGTTCACTTTCCCCGAAAACTTCAGGTACCCTTTTTGCGCTTCGTCTGTAACCGATTTTTGGCGCAGATGGCATATGACGCTCGGACAATGGTTCAGAGACTATGTATATATTCCGCTCGGCGGCAACAGGTGCTCGACGCTACGCCACATGTTCAACATTCTCGTTGTGTGGGCGCTGACAGGTCTGTGGCACGGTGCGGAGTATAACTTTGTCATCTGGGGTGCGGTGTACGGAGTGCTGCTTCTTGCCGAAAAGCTCATATTCGGCAAATATATTGAAAAACACAAGGCGGCAGGACATATTTATGTAATTATCGTGACCGTGCTGATGTTTGCGGTATTCGGTGCCGAGAGTACACAAGATCTTATGCACAAGTTCTCGGCAATGTTCGGTATGGCAGGTCTTGCCCCGAGCAGCGCCTATACTCTGTATGTCATCAGAAACTACGCTGTAGTAATCGCAATTGCGCTTGTCGGTTCCACGCCCTTTGTCAAGAACAGTGTCGACAAGATATGCAAAAACAGGCTCGGCGAGAGCGTTGTCCTCTCGGCAAAGCCTGTAGTGGTGGCAATTTTGCTTCTGGTTTGTACGGCTTTCCTTGTGGATGGCTCGTTCAGCCCGTTTATGTATTTCAGATTTTAAGAAAGGCAGGGGATTTTTGTGATTAATAAAATATCATCTTTTGTTACAGCAATCGTTTTCTGCCTTATAATCTTTGGCTTTGCTGTGGCACACTTTGCCATTCCCGACGGTGAGGAATCTCTGTCTGAGCGCAGACAGCTTGCAAAAGCACCCAAGGCCAGTGCCGAGAGTATAATGGACGGGAAATTTATGAAAGAGCTTGACGAGTATCTTCCCGACCATTTCCCGCTGCGCGATAGCCTGCGAAGCCTTAAGGCACATTTTCAGTATGGAATTTTTGCCAAAAAGGAAAACAACGGCTACGCTTTTGCCGACGGCAGTATCCTGAAGCTTGATGACAAGCTTGACGAGAGTCAGCTGAGAGCCTTCACAGATAAGATAAACTCTGTATACGGCGCGATGTTCGAGGGGATGGATGTGTATTTTGCAATCTCTCCCGACAAGAACTATGTCGCAGCAGCAGATAACGGATATCTAACCCTTGACTATGAAGCGATGGAAAAGTATCTTAGAGAGAATCTCAATGTAGATATAAAATATCTCGGAGCAGAGCCGTTCTCTGAGCTTACACTTTCTGACTACTATATCACCGACCCTCACTGGAAGCAGGAAAACCTGCAGGAGGCGGTAAGCGCGCTTACTCAGGCGCTTGGAGTATATTCTCCCAATATCGGCGCATATGAAGTAAAAAGCTACTTGCCCTTTTATGGCACATACTACGGACAGGCGGCAGTAAAGACAGGCTATGACACCATTAACTGTCTTGTGTCAGACGCTATAAGCTCATCGATCGTAAAGGACCTTACTTACCCTCTCACAGGTGAGGGCTTTAGCAGCGAAAAGCAGGTATACGACGAGAGCGATGCCGACAATAAGGATATGTACGACCTGTATCTCAGCGGTCCTACGGCTCTTATTGAGGTGGTGAACAATCAGGGCAGCACAGGACGCGAGCTTATATTCTTCAGAGATTCGTTTGGCTCGAGCATCGCCCCGCTTCTGCTTGAAAGCTACGACAAGATTACCCTTGTGGATCTGAGGTACATTGCGTCAGCCTTTCTTCCCTCGCTTCTCAAAACAGGCGAGAATTGTGACATTCTGTTTATGTACTGTCCTCAAAGTATAAACAGCGGAAAACTCTTTAAATAAAAATATCGGAGATGCCAAAATGCGACATCTCCGATTTTTTTGTAAAATTGGTAAAAATTAAGACAGAAATTGATAAATGGTGCTATTGATAAAGGGGTGTGACTGTGTTATAATTATAACATAGAAAAACACTCAGCCCTATTTCTCCGGGGCGATGACGGTGAATTTTTCTATTAGTTTACCCGGGTGATAAGACAGCTTTGACTTGCGGAGTCCCTCGTCTCCAACGTCCTCTTCGCGATTAATATAGTCGGCTTTTTCACAGAGAATTTGTGCAAAGCCTTGCACTATCATTTGATACGCTCCGCGAACAAAGCTGTCTGCCTTTTCTATATGAATAAATGCTGTATCGCCGCACACCTCACCGAGGGCAAAGGCGACAACGCTGTCGTGTTCTGCCTTGAGCATAAGACCTGTCATGCCGTATATTTCAAAGTTATCAAGAACTTCTATAACTTTTTGCTGTTCCTCAAGAAAAAGAGCTGATTCCTTTTTCTCGGGGAGTTTGTTTTTTTTGTAAAAGTCTTTGACCTTTGAAACATTGTCCTTTGTTATTTGCTCAAAGGAAAAGCCGGGGTAGGTCTTTTTGAAATAGTTTATATGGTTGCGCTGGCCGTTGTACTTCCTTCCGCTCATTACGGCAAGAGCCTGAGAGCTGTAAAGATAGTCGTTCCAGTCAGGCTCGGGGATAACTTCGATATTGCCAAAGTGATTGCGGTATATCTCGACATCCTCGATTGCGGCAGTGCAGAAAACTATCGGAATCGAGTTTTCTTTGCAGTAGATGGCTATTTCTTCAAGCGCCGTATCTGTGTTTTCTCCCAACGGCATTGAAAAGGCTGTTTTGCCGAAGTAGTTTACCCTGTATACAAGGCAGCCGTGAGTCAGCGCGTAATGTGTGTCAAAAAAGTCGCGCCACATAAAGGTACCGCCCACGGTATTGTCGCACGCGCGGCTTTTTGCATAATCAAAAAAATGGCGCAGAGAGTCGATATCTTTTATTGTGAGTTTTTTGAAGTCGAGCATAGTTTTCCTTCTGACTGTAAAGTTTGCGGTAAGTAACCGGTATTCTGCCGCAACCTTTGTAATTATAGCACATATATTGCAAAAGTGCAATATTTTAATTGTCAAAATATATCTTTTCCGAATAAAATGAAACAAAACCTTAAAAGTGTCACAAAAACACAAAAAGATATACATATCTTGCTTTTTTATCTTGTTTGCTGTATAATCTGGACATAATTAAAATCAAATTTGGAGGTACATATAATGTTGAACAATCTACCACTGCTCAATGTAGCGCTGACGCCCGAAATTGTTGAGTCGTACTTTGGTATTACAGACTCTTTTTTTGGAAGCTTTACTTTCAGCTTTTTTCTGAGAATTGTTATTTCCTGCATTTGCGGCGGTATTATCGGATATGAGCGTACACGCCGTCTTAAAGAAGCAGGTATCCGTACACATATCATTGTGGCACTCGGAGCTGCACTTATGATAATTGTATCAAAGTATGCTTTCCTTGATGTTGCAATTTTTGACGAGGTTAATGTTGACGCCTCGAGAGTTGCCTCCAATATTATTACCGGCATAAGCTTTCTTGGCGCCGGGGTTATATTTATCCGCAAGAATCTGTCGATAAGAGGTCTTACAACTGCTGCGGGTATCTGGGCGACTGCCGCGGTGGGAATGGCAGTGGGAGCAGGAATGTATGTTGTCGGCCTTTTTGCAACAGCCGTTATAATTATTGTGCAGTACAGCCTGCACAAATGGTGCATTGGAATAGAAAAGGAAACATTCCAGCTTAACGAGGTCAGCATCCATGTCAACTGCGACCATGAGGGAGCATCGGCTCTTCGCAGAAGACTTGAACAGTACAATATGCAGGTCAATTTCTGCGAGATAAGCCAGCACTCCCCCGGTCAGTATTCGCTCAACCTGAGCGTTGCTCTTGAGAACAAACACACCTTTGATGAGCTTATGCAGATTATTGAGGAATGCGACGCTGATGTTGAAAGTGTCAGGCAGGATGTAACCGTATAAGAAAACGACTCTCGGAGAAGTAATCTTCGGGAGTTTTTCTTTGTCTGATTTATGTTCAAAAGTAAGATATAAAATTGTTAAAAATGCAAAAACTGTATTTACAAAATGAGGAAAATGTAGTATAATAAATATTAATATGATTATATGTCACGGAAGGGGAATACAAATTGCTTATACAGTTGGAGGAGGCGCTGCAGTCTTTAGGGAAACTCGATGAGGAAATAAAGGAGCTTGCGCTGTCCCTTGAGATTGAAGAACTTGAAAAGAAAGCGGCAGAGCTTGAGGCAAAGACCTGCGAGGCAGGCTTCTGGGACAACACAGCAGATACACAGGTTGTGCTTACTTCTCTTAAAAATACAAAACAGACGGTTGAGGATTTTGCCTCGCTGAAAAACGGTGCAGAGGAGCTCCGCACGCTTATCGAAATGGCGATTGAAGAAAATGACGAGAGCTTTACCGAAGAGATACTCTCCGAGCTTTCAAGACTTCAAAAAGAGCAGGAGAATCAGAGAATTCAGGCGTTGCTTTCGGGTGAGTACGACCGCAATAATGCGATTCTGTCCATACATCCCGGAGCTGGCGGAACAGAGGCTCAGGACTGGGCAGAGATGCTTTACAGAATGTACTGCAGATGGGCAGAAAGAAGAAAGTTTAAGGTTAAGGTGCTAGACTACCTCGATGGCGAAGAAGCAGGTATCAAGAGCGTTACGATTCTTGTAGAAGGCAGCTACGCTTACG
>JAZNMZ010000077.1:0-8886 GCA_045580005.1 Eubacteriales bacterium
CTGTTGTCGTGGTAGCGGTGATGGGATGGTATCTTGTAAAGAACTTCCGTACCATGCACCCGCTTCTTAAGGTAAATCTTGGTCTTATCATAGGCGGTGCCATCGGCACAATAATCGCAGCAGGTGCAACCGTTGCACTCGGACCGGCATCCGTTCCCGTCCTTTGCGCTATCGCAGGTGCATCGGCAGCAGCAGGCGGAGCATCGGCAGGCGCAATCGGCACACTCGTTGGTGGTGGAGTCGGTGCAGCAGCAGGAACAGCAGAAACAATCTACGACAAAAAGCACGGTTCAGATGAGTAACCGTGCGGTGCAAGGAAAAAGAAAGGAAAGATAACAATGAAAACAAAAACTTTTCTCTCATTGGCTTCAGAAGTTCTGAACCACGCAACAAACGCAAGCCCGAGCCAGACACACGGCCCTGTTGTGAAAACAGGCCCGACTGCAGGGCAGAACAGAAGCAGAAACAAAAACGGTCAGTGGCGCAAAAAGCGCAGCGACGCAGGTCAGAAACGCTCATAAGCTGAGCAAAACCGAACGGAGGTGATACCGTTGGAAAACACAAACCATACCCCCGAAAACGGCACGCTGATTACAGGATGCTGTCACGCAACAGATAAAATCCCGTGCCCTAACTGCGGATGCGACATTTCCTTGAACGAGACTGTTTGTCCGCAGTGCACTGTGCGGATAATCATGATTCGCAGAAACAGACAAACAAACTGATCTCCGAAAAAAGAAGTTCTGCGTCTTTTAAAAAGATCGCAGAACTTCTTCAATATCCGGGCGTTTTGAAATGTCCTTATCGCACATCGCAGAGATCAGATCAGCGTACGCTGTGTCTTCTTCGCTGTCGTTGTCCGAAAAGGCATATGAGCCTGTAAGTATTTTGTTTATTGTTTTTCCCAATGCATATATGTCGACCTTTGCCCAGTCGATTTCATCGGAAATTAATTCTTCAGAATAAAGCTCCGGAGCAAAAGAGTCTCGAAGCTCTTCCTCGGATAATTTGTCACTCACTGCGTAGAATACCGTGTATTCAGCAAATTCATCCGTGTCTTTTGTGCAATCAAAGTTGATAAGCAAGGGCTTTAAACGGTTGCGTATTTTACAAATGAGAAATGCAGACGCCGACAGACTTCTGTGATAAAACGGTGGTTCTGCGTGATGCATAGAGGCGATCCCGCGGATAATTCCGTGTATAATTTCTATTTTTTCATCATAGCTGAGCTGTTTAAGATATTCATCGGTCATACTATGAGGAATAGTTGGCAACGGATACATCCAGTAGCGGTAATCTTCGTTGTTCTTGTTTGAAATAAAGGTAGGATGATTTACAATATTCTGCGGTGAATCAATGTTATCCATCCATAACTTATGAATAGTTTCAATGTCGCGCCTCTGAGCATCGGCGAGATGTTCATCTGCAGGAACAAACAGATAAAACTCTAATGATTTTTCACCTTGTTTTACATATATCTGCTTCCTGTTTTCAAGAAAGATACCCAGGCTTTCACGTTGCGCTTTGGGAATCGGATAATAATCACCGAAGGGAAGCAGACTTCCGTCAAACTTTGCTGTATGCCCGTAGTATGCACAAAGCAGATAAAAAAGCTTTCGGAAAAAGTCTCGGCAGGTGTCGTTGGTCGGAATAAGCCCGGCAGTTTTTTCGCCCGAGTGAGCGTTCTGACTTGCAAAGCGGAACATTGCCCGTATGTAGTTTGAAAGGTATTCCTCGAAAAGGGATGTGTCCCAATTGTCGGCAGACCCCCGTTGTTTTTTCATCAGGTCTTCAATCAAACAGGCATTTTCGCAGGTAAGGCAAAGCTCAAGAAGAAGCTCGGGATACTTGATTTTTCCGGATTTCACTTCCTGCGTGATTCTGTCACGGGTTGTCTGTTCGTTAAAACGCATACCCGATTCTATTATGCGCTTTTTCACCTCTTCGCTTATGGCGAATTCCTCGAGAACGAGTCTGTAACTGAGCGCAAAAGCATCGTAATCCTTTTTCAGATACTGCTCAAGGGCGATGCATCTTTCCTGCAACCTTTCGTGACCCGATTTTTCAAGAACAAAGCCAAGGTTTCCGCAAGGGATATTTATACTGTCGTTGATTTTAATTTCCATAGCTTTAACACCGCCGTGCAGTAAGTTGATTTAAACATCCTGTCACTATGTAATTATACCCGATTTGGTTTTTTCATTCAATAGTTTTTTACGCTACGGCAGAATATAACGCGATGAACCTTTTTTAGTGCATCGATTGTTTTAAAATTATAACAACATAAAAAGGAGGATGCTGATATGCCAAGAAAAAATCAGAAGATTTCTTTGTCATCGTTGCCGGTTTTTTTAGATACACTTCAGACTACTTTGTTTGACACCTTTTTTGAAGATTTTCAGCTTGAAGATCTTCCACAGGAAAAGGTTTCAAAAAACAGCGATATTGATGAAATGCTTGAAGAGCTCGATTCCATCAAAAGAGTAGCAGAGGAAAGAGAAGAAAAGGATCGCATCAGAAAAGAAAAGTTAAAAAAAGAAGAAGAAAACCGCAGACTCGAGGAAGAGAAAAAGGAACATATTGAAAAAGTAACCTCAATGGATCTGCCCCTTGATTGGGAAAATGCTTTCTCAAACGATATCCGTACTCAGGGAGTGCATATAGAAAGTGTTTCCGATGCTCTGATTATGAGCCTCTCCGAGCTTGCAAGGGTAGATATTGAGTACATTGCATCCGTTACGGAAAAAGACTACAAAACGGTAATAAGTGAGCTGAAAGGTTCGATATACCAGAATCCCGAAACATGGGATGAATGCTTCTACAAAGGTTGGGAAAGTGCAGACGAGTATCTTTCAGGCAATATTATGAAAAAGCTTCAGGCTGCACGCAAGGCAAGCGATGAGTATAACGGCTATTTTGACGATAATATCCACGCGCTTGGAAAGTTGCTGCCCGATACGGTTTCGTCAAGCGAAATTTATATTACGCTCGGCTCTCCGTGGGTCCCTGTTGATATAATCGATGATTTCATAACGCATATTATGGGTATCAGAGGCAACCGCTTTTCAGGCACAAAACACGATGAAATAACAGGCACCTGGGAAATACCGCACAAGGGGTCGTACTCCCTTAAATATTATGTTGCCTCGTCGCATACCTACGGCACATCCAGAATGGGAGCGTTATACATTCTTGAAAAAACGCTGAATATGAAAACCATAGCCGTTGTTGATACCTTTCACAGCTATCTGAAAAAAACAGGCAAAAGGGTTGTCAACAGATCAGAGACTATTCTTGCTATTGAAAAACAGAACAAACTTGTTCAGGAATTTCAGAAATGGGTCCGTAAGGATTCAGATCGTAAAAAAAGACTGGAAAGGATTTTTGAAGAAAAATTCGGAAGCATACGAAAAAGAAATTTTGACGGCAGTTTTCTGCGTTTTCCTACGATGTCTTCTCAGGTCGAGCTTTATCCGTATCAGAAGGATGCCGTTGCAAGAATACTGTTCAGCCCGAATACATTGCTTGCGCACGAGGTAGGCTCAGGCAAAACATATGTTATGATCGCTGCGGGAATGGAGCTTAAAAGAACGGGCCTTTCTTCAAAAAATCTCTATGTTGTGCCGAACAATCTCATCGGTCAGTGGCAGGGAATATTTAAGTCTCTTTATCCCGATGCAAAGCTGCTTTGCGTCGAGCCGAAAAGCTTTACTCCGGACAAACGCAAAAAGGTTCTGGAAAAAATCAAGGATGAGGATTTTGACGGAATCATAATGGCATACAGCTGCTTTGATATGATTCCGATTTCTGTAAAGTTTTATATGAATGAGTTGCGTGAAACCGAACGCAAGCTTGATGAAATCGCAAAAAATCCGCAGAAAGCAACTTCAAAAGTATTTTCAAAGAATGCGCGTATACACAACACTCTGAACGAGCTTAAAAAGACGATTGGCGACCCGAACAACAGCGTTTTCTTTGACGAACTGGGCGTTACAAGGCTTTTCGTTGATGAGGCACATAACTATAAAAATATTCCGATAGAAACAAAAATTGACAGGGTGCTCGGCATCAGAAGCTCGGGTTCGAAAAAATGCCGTGAGATGCTCGATAAGGTGCATATCGTTCAGAATCAGAATAACGGCAGCGGAGTGGTTATGGCGACGGGTACACCGATAACAAATTCAGTAACGGATGTGTTTGTCGTACAGAAATACCTTCAGGGTGGCGAGCTTGCAATGCTTGACCTGCAGAATTTCGACAGCTGGGTAGGTATGTTCGCCGAGAGAGTGACGGAGTTTGAAATCGATGTCGATACAGACAGCTATCGTATGGCAACAAGGTTTGCGAGGTTTCACAATTTGCCCGAATTAACATCGCTGTTGTCGTCCGTTGCTGATTTCCATAAGGTTGACAAGCTATCAGAGATACCTGATTTTTCGGGATACAGCGATGTTCTGATACCAAAAACGGAAGAGTTTTCGGACTATCTCAAAGAGATTTCCAACCGTGCCGATGATGTGCGCAGCGGACTTGTCAGACGGACTGAGGACAATATGCTCAAGATCACAACCGATGGCAGAAAGGCAGCTCTTGACCTGCGTCTGGTTGAGCCGAAATCCTCTTTCACACATACATCAAAGGTAGCCCATTGTGCAGAGAATGTTTTTGAAGTATACAGAAAAACTCAGGCAAACAGAAGCACACAGCTGATTTTCTGTGATGTTTCCACTCCGAAGGCAGGGTTTAATATTTACAGTGAGATGAAGCGATTGCTGACAGGAATGGGCGTCCCCGGTGAAGAGATAGCTTTTATTCACGATGCCGAAACAGAAAAGCAACGAAAGAAGCTTTTTGCTGATTTCAGAGCAGGTGATATAAGGATTCTGATAGGCTCAACCTTTAAACTCGGAACGGGCGTCAATGTTCAGGATAAGCTCATTGCCCTGCACCATCTTGATGTACCGTGGCGTCCTGCAGATATGACTCAGCGTGAGGGAAGAATTCTGCGTCAGGGTAACGAAAATGATCAGGTAGAGATTTATCGCTATATTACTCAGGGTAGCTTTGATGCTTATTCCTGGCAGCTTCTTGAAACAAAGCAACGCTTTATTTCAGCTTTGCTTTCAGGCTCGATGAATTGCAGAAGCAGCTCGGATATTGAGGACACGGTGCTTAATTATGCAGAAGTAAAAGCGTTGGCAGTAGGAAATTCGCTTGTGAAAAAGCGTGTTGAAACTGCAAATGAGCTCGAGAGGTATCAGGAGCTTCAGCGAAAGGCTGTGGAAGAACACATCCGTATAGAAAAAGAGCTTCTCAGTTTGCCCGGAAAAATCGAAAATCAGAAAAAACTGATTAAAAACTGCGAATCCGACATCGCGTTTTATCAGGAAAACCGAAAAGAACTTACAACAGATGAACGAAGAGATCTTCGTAAAATTCTCTTTGAATCATTAAAAGAAAATGTATTGCAACAAAAAGAAACTGTGGGAATAACATATCAGGGTTTCAGCGTAATCTTTCCTGCCAATATGTCTGAAAAGCAGCCGTATATCCTTTTGCAAAGAGATGGCAGATATTTTGTGGAGCTTGGAAACAGCGAACGAGGAATACTCATGCGTATTGATAACTTTCTTGAAAATATGCAGACCCATCTCGAAAAGTTGAAAGATATTTACCGTGATTATTGCAACAGGCAGGTATCTCTTCAGCAGGAGATCACATTGAAACAGGACTATACTGAAAAAATTCAGGATGCACAAAAGCGTCTTGAAAAGCTTGATAAAAAACTGGGAGTGAATAAAAAATGAGCGAAACAAAACTTACGAATATTCCGTCAATGAATATCAACGGTATAATCGACAACCTTGCAGATGCTTATTGCGAAATCATCAATAAAGGTTTGCCGTTGAAAACTCTGCCTTCCGTTATGCTCTGGGGTGCACCGGGTATCGGTAAATCGCAGGGAATCCGTCAGCTTGCAAGGCATATTGAAGAGAGGACGGGCAAAAAGACCGTTGTTACCGATGTGCGTCTGCTTCTTTTTAACCCGATTGATCTTCGAGGCATCCCTACATCGAACAAAGATAAAACCCTTGCGGTCTGGCTCAGACCTCATATTTTTCAGATGGATGAAAGCGAGGATACGGTGAATATTCTTTTTCTTGATGAAATCTCTGCAGCTCCGCAATCGGTACAGGCTGCAGCGTATCAGATTACCCTTGATAGAGTGGTCGGCGAGCATAAGCTGCCTGAAAACTGCATTGTTATTGCAGCAGGTAACCGAACGACGGATAAATCCGTTGCATATAAAATGCCTAAAGCGCTTGCAAACCGTCTTTTGCATATTGAGGCTCAGGGCAGCTTCAAATCGTGGAAAGAATGGGCGATCGGCAATGGTGTTAACGACAAGGTGATAGGTTTTCTTTCCTTCAGGCATAATTATCTGATGAATTTCGACAGTGCATCTGATGACCTTGCGTTTGCGACACCCCGTTCGTGGGAAATGGTCAGCAATATTCTCAATTTTGTCAGCGACGATGTTGATAAGGTTTTTCCTCTGATTTCGGGTCTGGTAGGCACGGGAATAGCCGTCGAATTCAGGACATGGGCAAAGGTATATAAACAGCTGCCGAATATCAAGGATATTTTTGACGGAAAGCAGCCTCCTCTTCCTGATTCTACGGATGCCATGTATGCGCTGGTTTCTGCCATGACATCCTATGCGCGCGAGCATAAGAACGACCTTTCGGGGATTGCAAACGCCATTTCATACGCAAGCAGGATGCCTGCTGATTTTGCCACCGTTATGATGAAGGACTATATGTATATAGATAAGAAATTTAAAGAAAAACTTATAAACATACCCGTATTTTCAAGATGGTTACAAACGAAAGGAAAGCTGCTTAATGGCTCTGTCTGAAGATAAAATCAAAAAGTACATACAAAGGCTCCTTTTATCACGGATGCGTATTCTCTGTAACCACGGTTTTTACGGGTTGCTGCTGATGCATATGATATATTCTGTCGATGAGGAAATGGAAACAGCAGGAACAGACGGCGTCAGAATCACTTTCGGCTGCAAATTCCTTGATGAAATCAGCGACAGTGAGCTTGATTTTGTTATGATGCACGAGATTATGCACATTGCTCTTCAGCATTGTCTTCGTGAGGGGGATTTTGAGCACGAAAGGTTTAATATCGCCTGTGATATTGTTGCCAATTCGAATATTCTCAAGGAAAATAATATGAATCTCTCGAGCATCACTATAGGGAAGTTCGGCGAATCTATGCACACAGCTCCCGATGGCAAAGAAGGATATGAGTATACAGCCGAGCAGGTTTACCATATGCTTCCACAAAATCAGAATAAAAAGAGCGGGAATAAATCTGCAAAAGGTAAAGGCCCAGAAAAGCAAGGACAATCCGTAAAGGGGGCTGATGCCAACGGTTCAGGCCATAATCGGGCAGGGGCAGAGCAGGACGGCACGGGAGGAAACGATACAGACGGAAGATGGGACGATCATTCCCGTTGGGGTTCGAGTGAAGATAACTCCGTTGTCAGAGATATCTGGATAAAGCGCCTCGAGGATGCGGCGCAGGCAATTGCCATCCGTGACCCTTCAAACGACCGCGGACTGTTGCCTGAATTTGCTCAGAGACTTCTGAAGGATCTTCGTGAGCCTCAGACTGATTGGAGGACTATACTCAATGAATTTATTCAGGAAGAAATCGTTGATTATTCGTTTTTTCCTCCTGACCGTCGTTTTGACGATAGTCCGTTTTTTCTTCCTGATTTCAACGAAAAAGACGATACCGTGGAAAATATACTTTTTATGATTGATACCTCGGGCTCAATGTCCGACGATATGGTAACAGCAGCATATTCAGAAATAAAAGGCGCGATAGACCAGTTTGACGGTAAGCTCAAGGGGTGGCTCGGATTTTTCGATGCTGCCGTTACAGAGCCGAAAGCTTTTGAAAATGAAGATGAGTTCCGTATTATAAGGCCTGAGGGTGGAGGCGGTACGGATTTTGAGGTTATATTTGAATATGTTCATCAGCATATGCAGGAAAATCTGCCTGCAAGCATAATCATCCTGACTGACGGTTACGCTCCTTTTCCGAAAGAAACCGTATCCGAAGGAATACCCGTTTTGTGGCTGATCAACAACAAGGATGCTGAACCACCGTGGGGTAAGGTAGCGAGAATTAAGGTATAAAAGAGAGCCTGCAAGTAATGTTGCAGGCTCAGCCGTTTTTATCGGCAAAGTTTTTTGATTTTATCAAAATCCCATTGTGATTCTGAGGTTGTTATACTGTATCTTTTATCGTTTTTTGAAAAAGTGACAACGAAATCCATCCCCTGACGGTCATAGCCGTATTTTGTTATCTGCAGATCGGTAACATTTTTTATAACATAGGGAGTAAGACCGTTATCGTCACAAAATACCAGATCCGTGCCGATTTGTTCAAAGAAAGAGTCAAAGCTGCAGAAACGGAAAAAAACATAAAAATCCTTCCATACTTTTTCTGCAGATATCCAATCAGTTTCGGGACATTCATAGATTGTTTTGTCCGTTAGGGGGTCGATCCATTTTTTTGATTCATTATCGCTGAAGCAATACAAACAACCGGATTCGTCGCAGGAAACCGAAGTGTAAAACGAAGACAGGTTTCCTGTCAAAGTGTTGAAATATCTCAGCAAGCCGCCGTCCGTTTCAAAAATCACGATGTTGTTTTTAATCAAAGTATAAATACTTTTATACTCACAGGGTACTGATGGATTGTAAACAGCTCTATCTTTGTAAAACGATTTTGCAATTTCTGCTTCGGCTGACATAGAATCACCTTTATTTTTATGCTTTGATGATATACATTATTTTTACA
>JAZNMZ010000078.1:0-2146 GCA_045580005.1 Eubacteriales bacterium
GAGTATCTCGTCGGGCAGGGTTTCTCTGTCCTTGTATATTCCGATAGCGCTCTTGACAAGGCGGGAGATCATATTGCCCGTAAGCCCTGCTGTGAGAGGGTATATGGGTACAAACGAGTCGAGCTCCTTGCCCTCGTAGTAGGGCTCGTAGGTCGGGGCACTCATTTGTGGCTTTAGCAGTGTTCCGCTCACCTGACCGTAAAATCTGAATTTTCTGCCGGTGACAAGAGTGTTTTTCAAAAAGCTCTGATTAAAAAACGACAGTGCAACACTGCCTGTGTCATCGTGAGCGGTGACTTTCTGAACAGTGATAGACCTGCCGCCGCGCGACGGCGTGCGGAAGTCTTTCAAGGGGGAGGATATCTCGAGAATAACCGAGGCAGGCTCTCCCGGCATAAGGTCGCAGACCTTTTTGACATTGCCTCTGTTTTCGTAATCTCTCGGATAGTGGTTGACAAGGTCGTCAATCGTAAATATATCAAGCTTTGCAAAGAGCGCGGAACGCGATGTGCTTACGCCGTATAATTCTGTTATACTGCTCTGCGGTGTCATATCCTCACTCCTTTTTTTAAAAATGAATAATCTTTACAAAAAGTTACAATAATATAATGTAAATACTTTCTTATTATCAAATTGTACCATAATCGGCCATGCTTGTCAATGAAAATTGCCACTTATTACAAAAATATTAAGAATGTGAAAAAATTACTTATTTCTATTGCAAAATGGAAAAAAATGTATTATAATGATACGGAATGAAAATTTAAAATAAATTTCACAGGAGGACATTAAAATGTCTGTAAAAGTTCCTATTAACGGTTTCGGCCGTATCGGCCGTCTTGCATTCAGACAGATGTTTGGTGCAGAAGGTTACGAAGTTGTTGCTATCAACGACCTCACAAGCCCCAAGATGCTTGCTCATCTTCTCAAGTATGACACAGCTCAGGGCAACTATGTTGCTATGGGCCACACAGTTGAAGCTGATGACGAAGCAGGCACAATCACAGTAGACGGCAAGACTCTTAAGATCTACGCTGAAAAGAACGCAGCAGACTGCCCTTGGGGTGAGCTCGGCGTTGATGTTGTTCTTGAGTGCACAGGCTTCTACTGCTCCAAGGACAAGGCACAGGCTCACATCGACGCAGGTGCTAAAAAGGTTGTTATCTCTGCTCCCGCAGGCAACGATCTTCCCACAATCGTTTACAGTGTAAACGAAAAGACACTTACAAAGGAAGACAAGATTATCTCTGCTGCTTCCTGCACAACAAACTGCCTCGCTCCTATGGCTAAGGCTCTCAACGACTACGCTCCCATCCAGAGCGGTATCATGACAACAGTTCATGCATATACTGGCGACCAGATGGTTCTCGATGGTCCTCACAGAAAGGGTGACCTCCGCCGCGCAAGAGCTGCTGCTCAGAACATTGTTCCTAACTCTACAGGTGCTGCTAAGGCTATCGGTCTTGTAATCCCCGAGCTCAACGGCAAGCTCATCGGCTCTGCTCAGAGAGTTCCTACTTGCACAGGTTCTACAACAATCCTCGTTGCAGTAGTTAAGGGCAAGGATGTTACAAAGGAAGGCATCAATGCTGCTATGAAGGCTGCTGCAAGCGAGTCTTACGGCTACAACACAGATGAAATTGTTTCTTCCGATATCATCGGTATGAGATACGGCTCACTCTTCGATGCAACACAGACAATGGTTGCTAAGATTGACGACGACACATATCAGGTACAGGTTGTTTCCTGGTATGACAATGAAAACTCATACACAAGCCAGATGGTTAGAACAATCAAGTATTTCGCTGAAATCTAAGTTAAAACCATACAGAGTAAAAAGGCTGCCTCGGCAGTCTTTTTGCTTTGGTAAAAAAAGTACAAAAAGTACTTGACAAGACAATATCTTTGTGATATAATGAAACTACCTCTGCTGGAGGTAGTTTTTTTGTTATGCCCTGAAACAGGACATAGTAAAGAAAAAGTCTTCGGAATCGAGGGAGGTAAAACACTTATAATTTACCGGGAGGTGCTTAAAAAATGAGAGTAAAGATCACACTCGTTTGCAGCGAATGCAAACAAAGAAACTATGACAGTACAAAGAACAAGAAGAACACACCTGATCGTCTTGAACTCAACAAGTACTGCC
>JAZNMZ010000079.1:0-4602 GCA_045580005.1 Eubacteriales bacterium
ATTCGCTTCTTCCACGACAATATGCCGTACACAAGATGCGAACTTCCGACCAATGAGGACTTGGAACTCAAAAAGCGAACCTTCGGCGGTGTGGACAGAACATGGACTACTCCGGAATTTAACCGTATGCTCGCTGCCGCAATTGATAATAAGGAGTATCTTGCGATTCTGTGTCTTGCGAGATATGCAGGGCTTCGCTTGGAGGAATGCTTTCGCATCGACACCAATGACGCAAAAAATTCCCTTGAAACAGGCGAACTGCTTGTCAAGGGCAAGGGCGGACTTTGGAGATATGTACCTATCAATGATTCTATAAGAATTACATTTCGTGATATGTTGAAAATCACTCCCATTGGAGAAAAACTGTTTGTGCGACCTTACGATAAGACACATCTTGCAATGAAGCGTTTACAATGCTTTATTGCATATCATCGAAAGAGATTTACCGAGAACACCATAACTTTTCACGGACTTCGACACACCTTTGCACACGAGCAGTACAACAAGTTTGTTGAACAGGGATATTCAGATTTTGTGGCTCGCAAAAAGGTGTCGGAGCTGCTTGGGCATCATCGTGATGACGTAACACGAATCTATTTGTTGGGCGGTGATGATGTATGACAAAGAAGAAAAACACCGTTGGAAACACCGAAGCCAACTCGAAGAAAGCCAACCACTTATTGAATAATAACAAAACGGAGAAAGCTGAATGCAAAGTCCCAATTCACCTTAAAATGACCTTGACCATTAAGGAAGCAGCGGAGTATAGCAATATCGGCATTAACAAAATCGATAGTATGCTTCGTGCCCCTAATTGTCCGTTTGTGCTCTTTGTCGGCACTAAAAAGCTCGTGAAACGCAAAGAATTTGAAGAATATATCAGCGATAAAATTATAATTTAAGTCACAAAGTCAAAAATTTACAAAAAAGCCTAAGATTTTTTTGTAAATTCACTTGAGGAAAAGAGCGTCTTATGATATAATCTATATGTAGCAGTATGCTCTTTTTCTCTCTGTGAGAAAGGAGTTAACAATGGGAAAGAATCTTAAAGGTAAAGACTGCGGTAAGGGTATCTACCAAAGGAAGGACGGATTATACAGCGCACGCTTTGTTGATAAAACAGGCAAAAGGCACGAAAAATACTTCGGGACGGTTCCCGAAGCACGTAATTGGATGGAAGAAGCTAAATATGCTGACATGCACGATGGTGTTTTCGTAGCTGCGGAAACTACGGTTGATGAATGGTTTGATTTTTGGATTGAAAATATCGTTGGAGATTTAGCCCCTAATACGCTTCGCAACTACCGAGAACGATACACATTCAACATTCAACCCGTTATGGGGAAAATGTTAATAGCAAATGTAAAACCGATGCATTGTAAAAAGGTGTTCATTCAGATGGATGCCGACTATGCTGGCTCGACCATACGCCAAACATTCATTACTATGGGAACAATGTTCAAGGCTGCAAAGATGAATGACCTCATCGCAAAGCACCCTATGGACGGTGTTCGCTTTACAAAACCCGTTCGTGCAACAGATGATATTAAGTTTCTCACCCGTGAAGAACAGCGTACTTTTCTTGAAACTGCGAGGCGTTCTCACAACTACAATCAATACGCCCTCATCCTCGAAACAGGACTACGAACAGGTGAAATGATTGGTCTAACATGGGATGCTATCGATTTTGAGAACAGGACGCTTACAGTGAATAAAACATTGGAGTACCGACACGCACAGCAGTTTTGGCGTGCAGGACCACCCAAGACACAGCAAAGCTATCGCACCATTCCTCTAACAGACAAGGCATATGGTATTCTCAAAGACATTTGGGATAATCGAAAAGGGAGAAAGGAATCACCCATGCTCGATGAAACATTAGAGTATATTGATAGAAGAACGGGCGTAACCTCGACACTCGTTTTGCGTGACCTTGTCTTTATCAACTATCGCACTGGTGAGCCTGCCAAAAACAGTTCTTATGATACCCACCTTTACAAGCTCTGCGACGAAGCAGGGATTACACGCTTTTGTATGCACGCTTTACGCCACACATACGCTACTCGTGCTATCGAAAGCGGGATGCAGCCAAAGGTACTGCAAAAGCTGCTGGGACACGCAAGTATAAAAACAACAATGGACAGGTATGTTCATGTGACTACCGATTCATTAGACCAAGCTGTAAGGCAATTTGAGCTAAATGGGGTTTTCTGATATATAAATCTATATAAATCAATGCGAAAATGGCGTAAAAATGGCGTAGTAGCCAAAACGCAAATCGCGAAAACCCTTGAAAATAAAGGAGAAGTGAGAAAAAATGAAATTAGGTATAGTGGGTCTTCCGAATGTCGGAAAAAGCACCCTTTTCAACGCTATTACAAAGGCGGGCGCAGACGCCGCCAACTATCCTTTCTGCACTATAGACCCGAATGTCGGTATTGCCTATGTACCCGACGCGCGGCTTGATGTTCTCTCTGAGATTTACAACCCCAAAAAGTATACCCCTGCAGTTATCGAATTTGTTGATATTGCAGGTCTTGTAAAGGGTGCGTCAAAGGGCGAAGGTCTTGGAAACAAGTTCCTTTCTCACATAAGAGAGGTGGACGCTATTGTCCATGTTGTAAGGTGCTTTGAAAATGACGATATCGTCCATGTAAACGGCACTGTTGACCCGAGAGGCGATGTCGAAACAATAAATCTCGAGCTTATCTATTCGGATATAGAAATACTCGAGCGCAGACTCGACAGGGACAACAAAATTCTCAAGGGCGACAAGTCAATTATTCCCGAGATTGACCTTGTAAAGAAAATTCTCGACACCCTCAACGAGGGCAGGAGCGCAAGAGCTCTAGACTACACCGAGGAGGAGCTTGAGCTTCTCAAAGACATTCCGCTGCTCAGCCTGAAGCCTATTATATATGCGGCAAATATTGATGAGAACGAGATAGCCGACAACCCCGAAAACAACCCCCACTACTGCGCGCTCAAAGAGCTTGCAGACTCGGAAAATTCGGGTATTATATCTATCTGTGCTCAGCTTGAGGCAGAAATCGCAACTCTTGACGACGGCGAGCGCGACGAGTTTCTGCACGATATGGGACTTGAGTGCTCAGGTCTTGACAAGCTGGTTACGGCCTGCTACAGTCTGCTCGGACTTATCAGCTTCCTCACGGCAGGTCCCGAGGAGGTACGCGCATGGACTATCAAAAACGGCACGCGCGCGCCCCAGGCAGCAGGTAAGATACACACCGATTTTGAGCGCGGCTTTATCAGAGCAGAGGTTGTTGCGTACGACGACCTTGTTGCGTGCGGCTCGATTGCAAATGCTAGAGAAAAGGGTCTTATGCGCAGCGAGGGCAAGGAATATGTGATGAAAGACGGAGATGTTGTACTCTTCCGTTTCAATGTATAAAAAAGGAGAATCAGTTATGAAAGCAAGAATACCAAAGGGTATGGGCGGCGGTCCGCAGAATATGCAGCAGATGTTAAGACAGGCTCAGAAAATGCAGGAGGAAATGGAAAAGACTCAGGCAGAGCTTGAAGAAAAGGTATACGAAACACAGTCGGGCGGCGGTGCCGTTAAGGTGAAGATAAACGGCAAAAAGGAAGTTCTCGAAATCACACTGTCCGAGGAAATTGTTGACCCAGACGATATCGAAACACTTCAGGACGCGATTGCCGCTGCCGTAAACGAGGCAATAAAGACTGTTGAAAACACAACAAACGAAGCCATGAGCAAGATTACGGGCTCTATTAATATGCCCGGTATATTCTGATATGGAGCAGTATGGATTTGTACCGCCGCTTGAGCGGCTTGCAGAGCAGTTCCGCAAGCTGCCGGGGATCGGAAAAAAGAACGCATACAGGCTTGCATATCATATGCTCGACTACTCTGACGCTGAAATCGGTACTTTTGTAAAAGCAGTGCTCGACGCCAAGGCTCTTATTTGCCGCTGCAGCGTCTGTCAGAATATTACAGATAAGCCGATATGCTCTATCTGCTCAAAATCTGACAGAAAAAAGAATCTTATCTGCGTTGTCGAAGAGCCGCGTGATGTTGCGGCAATAGAGAAGATCTCAGAGTTTGACGGAGTATATCATGTGCTTGGAGGAGTGTTATCCCCTCTTGACGGAAAGGGACCCGAGGCTCTTAAGATAAAAGAGCTGCTGACGCGCATTGACGAGCTGCAGAGCGAGGGCGCCAAAAATATCGAGGTAATCGCCGCGACAAACCCCACAACAGAGGGCGAAGCTACTGCTATGTATATCTCAAGGCTTCTCAAGCCTCTCGGCGTTAAGGTCACCCGTCTTGCCAAGGGAATTCCAGTGGGCGGAGATCTTGAGTATGCCGACGATGTAACTCTCACAAAGTCGCTTGAGGGCAGAGTGGAAATATAAAATACAAAAAACAGGCTATTTTGCCTGTTTTTTTATTTTACCCTCTTGAAAAAATATATAATATATGTTATTATATAATATATGTAATTTTATTGTGGAAAAGTATGTGAAAGGAGCTCAAAAATGACATCAGAAGCAGAATTGTGGCAATTTGTCCTCAAAAAAATCGAAGAAAAAGTAACGAGCGATATCGCATACCGACTC